>NZ_VMMI01000001.1:0-57967 GCF_013277125.1 Streptococcus sp. 4094
ACGGACTGAAAGTCACATAATATAAAAAAGTCGAGGGATTTCCTCGACCTTTTCATATTATTCTGTTCGTTAGTTCTTAATACCAGCCATTGTTAAGCCAGAAGTTTTTAGCAGCAGTCCATGAACCGTAACGTCCTGCAACGTAGGCATCTGCTACACGTTCTTGGTTTTCAGCTGAGTAGTCACCGTTCAGGTATGAATCTGTCAATTGGTAACGTCCGATGTAACGTCCGTTTGTAGCTGTGTAGCTACCGCCTGATTCTTTTTGAGCGATCCATTCTTTGGCTTCTGCTTCAGATCCGCTTACAGTTGAAGCAACTGTTTCTTCTGCTACTGTTTCACCTACTACTGGAGTTTCTTCCTCTACTTCTGTAGTTTCTGCTGCTGGAACTGAAACAGTTTCATCTTGAGCTGCTGGAGCTGCATAAGTCGTTGAAGCTGGTGCCACTGGCGCTGCTGGACCGTTGATAACCAACTCTTGGCCAACATAAATCAAATGAATGTTGTCAATGTGGTTGTTTTCTGCCAATTTCTCAACTGTTGTGTTGTGAGTTTCAGCGATTTCTGAAAGTGTATCACCTTCTTTAACAGTGTAAGTTGATGATTCTTGAGCAGATACAAATGATGGAGCAAATACTGCAAACAAGGCAGCTACTCCTGCAAGAGTTGTTTTAATCTTTTTAGTTGTTGATTTCATATTTGAAAATTCTCCTTCTTTCTATACTTCTATCATACCCTTTAAATATTACTGTTTCTTGACACTTTTATGTAGAAATATTACAAAATTATTTTTTATTTCCCTAAACAAGCCATTTTTTGTCATAAAAGATACTATTTTTATGCTATTTGAGGTATTAGAAAGGTTTTCATCCGCAATTAAAGCCAAGACCTTTATTCTTTGATATAATAGAGATAAGAATTTTTATAAGGGGAAACTGATGAAATCACTTCGTTTTCAATCTGTCTTTGATATCATCGGACCGGTTATGATTGGCCCATCTAGTAGCCATACCGCTGGTGCTGTTCGCATTGGGAAGATTGTCTCTTCCATTTTTGATGATACTCCGACAGAAGTCGAATTCCAACTTTTTAACTCATTTGCCAAGACCTATCGTGGTCACGGGACAGACCTAGCCCTTGTTGCAGGTATTTTGGGCATGGATACAGATGATCCTGAAATCCCAAACAGTCTGGAGATTGCCCACAAACGTGGTATCAAGATTGTCTGGACTATTCAAAAAGACAGCAATGCTCCGCATCCTAATACCACTAAAATTACCGTTAAAAATGCCCATAAAACTATCAGTGTGACTGGCATTTCTATCGGGGGAGGAAATATTCAGGTAACCGAACTCAATGGCTTTGCCGTCTCTCTCAATATGAATACACCGACTATCATCATTGTTCATCAAGATATTCCAGGTATGATTGCCCTCGTTACGGAGGCCCTTTCACGCTATGGTATCAATATCGCCCAGATGAATGTCACTCGTGAAAAAGCTGGTGAAAAAGCCATTATGATTATCGAAGTTGATAGTCGCAACTGTGATGAGGCTATCGAAGAAATTCGAAAAATCCCTCATCTCCACAATGTCAATTTCTTTAAATAGGAGGAAGCATGTTTTATTCTATCAAAGAATTGGTCGAGCAGGCAGAACTGGACTTTCAAGGAAATGTCGCAGAACTCATGATTACAACAGAGTTTGAATTGACCGGTCGTGAACGTGAAGAAGTCTTCCTTCTCATGGAACGCAATCTGGAAGTCATGAAAGCCTCTGTCCAACTTGGCCTCAATGAAAATAAATCTCGTAGTGGCCTGACAGGTGGAGATGCTGCCAAATTGGAACACTACATCAAAAACGGAAAAACTCTGTCAGATTATACTATTCTCTCTGCTGCCCGAAATGCCATTGCAGTCAATGAACACAATGCCAAAATGGGCTTGGTTTGTGCCACTCCGACCGCAGGAAGTGCTGGCTGTCTGCCTTCCGTTCTCACTGCTGCTATTGAAAAATTAGACCTCAGCCACGAGCAACAGCTGGATTTCCTCTTTGCTGCCGGTGCCTTTGGACTAGTCATCGCAAACAATGCCTCTATCTCAGGTGCTGAGGGTGGCTGTCAGGCCGAAGTCGGCTCTGCCTCTGCTATGAGCGCTGCCGCCTTGACTCTGGCTGCAGGCGGGACACCCTATCAAGCTAGTCAAGCTATTGCCTTTGTCATTAAAAACATGCTGGGCCTCATCTGTGACCCTGTGGCCGGTTTGGTTGAAGTTCCCTGTGTCAAACGTAATGCCATGGGAGCAAGCTTTGCTTTCATTGCAGCAGACATGGCCCTGGCAGGTATCGAATCTAAAATCCCTGTGGATGAAGTGATCGATGCCATGTACCAAGTGGGGTCAAGCATGCCAACTGCCTTTCGTGAAACAGCTGAAGGTGGACTTGCTGCCACCCCTACTGGTCGTCGCCTCCAAAAAGAAATTTTCGGAGAATAAGTTTATCAAATAGGAGAAACCATGATCTCTATCACAGCGATTTTTTTCGATCTGGATGGAACCCTCGTTGACAGTTCTATCGGGATTCACAATGCCTTTACCCATACCTTTAAAGAGCTAGGAGTACCTAGCCCTGATGCCAAAACGATTCGTGGTTTTATGGGACCACCTCTCGAAAGTAGTTTTGCGACCTGCCTTCCCAAAGACCAAATTTCTGAAGCCGTACAGATATACCGTTCTTACTACAAGGAAAAAGGTATCCATGAAGCTCAACTATTTCCTCAGATTGTAGACTTGCTTGAGGAGTTATCGAGCAATTACCCTCTTTATATCACCACTACAAAGAATACTCCAATCGCTCAAGACATGACTAAAAACTTGGGAATCTATCATTTCTTTGATGGCATTTATGGTTCCAGCCCTGAAGCACCCCATAAAGCAGATGTCATTCGCCAAGCCTTGCAGACACATCAACTAACACCAGAACAAGCCATCATCATCGGAGATACCAAGTTTGATATGCTGGGAGCTCAAGAAACAGGCATTCAGAAATTGGCCGTCACTTGGGGGTTTGGAGAGCAAGCAGATCTACTAAACTATCAGCCTGATTATATCGCCCACAAACCCTTAGAGGTTTTGGCGTATTTTCAATAACATAGACTGGGCAACAACTCCATTTCAGAAGAAAATGGAGCAAGTTTCTACATAACAAAACGCATATTACCAAGGTTCTTCAGACCTGATAATATGCGTTTTTCTTTTTTATTCAACGTGGGTTGTTTGATTGGCAAAGGCGATAATGGCTTGCTTCAATTCATCTCCACTGAGAGTGCGGAACTCTTCAATTTTTTGATTTATGGATTCTAAAGGCATGACATTAACCTTACCAACGAAAATCTTATCCATAACTTGGTTATCAACAAGTTCGGTTGATACCAAGAGTTCTTCGTAGAGTTTTTCACCTGGACGGATTCCAACTTCAACGATTGGAATTTCGCTCTCAGTGTGACCACTTAGAAGCACCATTTTCTTGGCCAAGTCATAAATCTTGACTGGTTTGCCCATATCAAGGATAAAGACTTCCCCATCTTTGGCATAAGCACCAGCATGGATAACCAAACGGCTAGCTTCTGGAATGGTCATGAAGTAACGGGTCATGCGGAAGTCTGTCACCGTTACAGGACCACCTTCAGCAATCTGACGTTCAAAGACTGGAATGACACTGCCACGGCTACCAAGAACATTTCCAAAACGAACTGCACAGTAGGTTGATTGGCTACGTTGGTTAAAGCCAGTGACAATCAACTCAGCCACGCGCTTAGTTGCTCCCATAACATTGGGTGGATTAACCGCCTTATCTGTTGAAATCATAACCATCTTAGGTACTTTGGCTTCATCAACAGCCTTAGCCACATTGTAGGTTCCACGGATATTGTTTTTGAAGGCTTCTTTTGGATTGCGCTCCATCATAGGAACGTGCTTGTGGGCAGCCGCATGATAAACAATAGCTGGCTTGTACTGCTCAAAGACTTGCAAGAGACGGTCATAGTCTTGAATATCGGCAATAACTGGTACATAATCAATCCCTTGGAACTTGCGAATCAATTCATGATAAACAAGGTAGATTGAGTTTTCCCCATGCCCGAGCAAGACGATGCGTTCAGGATTGAAGCGACTAACTTGGCGACAGATTTCAGAACCGATTGAGCCACCAGCACCTGTAACCAAGATCGTCTTACCTGTAAGTTCTGCGCCCAGACGCGATTCATCAAGACGAATTTCTTGACGTCCCAAAAGGTCCGTAATATCAATTTTTTGGAACCCAGTAGCTGCTTGGTGAAGACCTTGAACAACCGTTTCAACCTTAGGCATCTTGTAACATTTGACACCCAGCTTATTACACATCTGCAAGATACGCTCATATTCTGATGGGTCAAGCGACGGAATCGCAACGATAACACGTTCGATTTGGTGGCGTTTGGCTAATTCTGGCAGATCATCATATGAACCCAAAACAGGGATTCCACCAAGTTTTTGACCCTTTTTCTTAGCATCCTTATCCAAAATACCGACCAGTTCCAAATCACTGGTTGGATGTTGGTAACTATCCATAAAGAGGGCCCCACCATCACCAGCACCAATCAAGAAGGTTCGACGGTGTTCTCCATCGCCACTTCCTTTTTTGCGTCTAGAGTAGATTAACTGCCAAGTAATCCGTGGCAATAAAATCAAGAAGGTACTCAACAAGATAAAGAGAATGATGAAACGGATTGAAAAGAGTGGCAAGAAGGCATAGCAGATACTATATGACAAGACGCTGCTCGCAGTCACACCAAAAAAGATTTTCATAAAATCTGTGATCTTGCTGTAACGACTGATACTAGCGTTCAAGCCCCAAAATCCAATCATCAATTGATAAAACAAGAAGGCCAAACTCGTATAGATAATGTAGTCAACAGGTGCTGGGTTAATTAGTCCGTAAAATAAGATATAAGATACAATGATGGAAACCACCATACTCAAAATATCAAATATGCCCCAGAAGACTTGTTTTTGTTGTTTATTTAAAATTTCCACCAGATCAATCACATAATCTGTTAGTTTTTTATTCATGTCAATCTACTCCTCCTTAAAAGAGCTGGATATTTATATTGTTATTATAACACCTTTTGTCCTGTTTACGATTTGCTACAATCTTTTACTTGCTTTTTCGTAACAGTTTCATAAAAATAAACTGTCGGACAAATCCTGGACAAAGAGCAACAACCATCTGAATGGCAACACTCTTGGCATACTCCATGTAAGAAATTTGCCCTCTCTTCAGCATGCGCTGACGAGCCTGACGATAGAGTTTAAGGTAACGCAGTCCCCCACGACGCTCAAACATCCCTGCTCCAACACGAACCTTACACAAGATTTGATCCAGATTTCCAGTCTTGGCTCCTGCAGCAATCATATTGAGCCAGAGGAGGTCATCCTCCATATAAAGGCCATCCTCATAGTTGCCTGCCTTGAGAACCATGTCCTTCTTGAACATAACAGTCATGTGGTTAAAGGCACTTCTCATCCTTTGATAAACTACAATATCTGCATGTTGGGTTGGAACACGACGGTAAGAAACAATCTCATCAGGATTATCAATAAACTCTGCAATATGTCCACCTAATAGGTCGAGCTTGTCCTTCTTCATTAACTGAACCTGTTTCTCAAAACGCTCTGGAACAGCTATATCATCCGTATCCATACGGACAATAATATCATACTGACACTGCAAAACACCCTGTCGAAGAGCCAGACCCAAACCTTGATTCTGCTCAAGAGGATAGCGTTTCACTGGAATATCAGACTCCGCTTCAAGCTGGTCTAATACCTGATAGAGCTCAGGTGTCAAAGGTCCATCCTCAACCAGAACCAATTCGCTCGGTTTCAGGGTCTGATTTTGAACACTCTCAATAGCATCCTTTAAAAATGTCGGATTTTCCTTGATATAGACCGACATCAATACGCTGATTTTTTGCTTTTCAGACACAGTTTTTCTCCAATGTATAGATTTCCTTCCACTATTTTATCATAATTTTCAAGACTTTCCCATTTTTATCTTGAAAGCCAGAAACCTTACTTGACATTATAGTCAAAAAGCCTTAAAATAAGCTGTTATTAAAATCAGCTAGAAGAGGTATTATATGAAAAAGCAATCACTCTTTTTTGTTCCAGGTATTATCCTGATTGGTGTTTCCTTGCGGACTCCTTTTACTGTTTTACCCATTATTTTGGGAGATATTTCGCAAGGACTGGGCGTAGAAGTTAGTTCACTTGGTGTCTTGACCAGCCTTCCTCTCCTCATGTTTACCCTCTTCTCACTATTTTCTACCCGACTGGCTCAGAAAATCGGCTTGGAGCATCTCTTTACCTACAGCCTTTTCTTCTTGACCATCGGTTCTCTCATTAGACTAATCAATCTGCCTCTGCTCTATCTAGGAACCTTGATGGTTGGGGCAAGTATCGCAGTCATCAATGTTCTGCTTCCTAGTCTTATCCAAGCCAATCAACCAAAGAAAATTGGTTTTCTGACTACCTTATATGTAACCTCTATGGGGATTGCAACGGCTCTGGCCTCCTATCTGGCTGTGCCTATTACACAAGCCAGTTCTTGGAAAGGACTTATCATCCTCCTCACCCTGCTCTGTCTAGCAACTTTTTTGGTCTGGCTCCCAAATCACCGCTATAATCACAGACTAGCTCCACAAACCAAACAAAAAAGCAAAACAAAGGTCATGCATAATAAACAGGTCTGGGCAGTGATTGTCTTTGCAGGTCTTCAATCCTTGCTCTTTTACACCGCTATGACCTGGCTACCTACCATGGCCATCCATGCAGGCCTTTCCAGTCACGAAGCTGGCTTACTGACTTCTATCTTCTCTCTGATTAGCATTCCTTTTTCAATGACCATCCCAAGCCTGACAACCAGCTTGTCAACTCGTAACCGTCAGCTCATGCTCACTCTGGTCTCACTAGCTGGTGTGGTCGGCATTTCCATGCTCTTTTTCCCAGTCGGTAATTTCTTTTACTGGCTTACCATCCATCTCCTCATCGGAACCGCAACCAGCGCCCTCTTCCCTTATCTCATGGTCAATTTTTCACTCAAGACAAGCGCTCCTGAAAAGACAGCCCAATTGTCCGGTCTATCTCAAACAGGAGGCTATATCCTAGCAGCCTTTGGACCAACCCTCTTTGGTTACAGTTTTGACCTTTTCCACTCTTGGGTACCAGCTGTAGCTGCCCTCTTGCTGGTGGATATCCTGATGACTATCTCACTCTTTATAGTAGATCGCGCGGATAAAATTCTTTAATTATTCTAAAATACTTCTCAGATATAAATAATGCAAAGCCAGACTCTGTCTGGTTTTTTAGCTTCATTCCTTTTCAAATAAAGAGAAGTATCCAGCCAACCACTGCCCCTATCTAAAAAAATGGTATAATATTATTAGACAAAGTCCTAGATACAACTTGTTTAGATTAGAACAGTATGGGAACCTAAAAAATTATTACTTTTTGGAATTGAAGTCCGGCATAGTTATTGATAGACCAGAGATCTATCTGAAGTAAAATCTTGAATCAACTTTAACTGTTTCAACGCCATTAAGAAGAGTTAATTTGATAAAAAATCTCAATTGTCCAAGGACTATAAAAACATTTAAGGAGAAATTGATATGTTCGCAAAAGCTGGAGACGTCTATTGCGTTTACAATACCCATCTAAAAAAATACACAGCTTGTCAAATAACGAAGTTAGAAGAGAAAGGAGAAAAGCTAAAGGCTATCCTTCTGTCATTAGACTGGGTAGGAGAACAACCTCTTAAAGAAGAAGAACTATCCTCATTGAAGCCACTCTACAAAGATTTTATGTACTGGGAACGAGGCCTACACCTAAGTTATGTAGATATTAATGTCCCAGCCAATTATATTTTTATCGGAAATAGATCACCTTTAACGACTGAAAGCACCAATGCATATGAGGTTTCTTGGGGAAATGGCTACGACGTTTATAGGCAACTAAAATGGCAAGAAATACCAAAAGAAAAAAGAGACTTCTTTAAAAAGGCGGATAAGAGCAAGGAAAAGGTCCTATTTCTAGGGGAAGAATGTGCTATTTCTAGGCAAAATCTGAATAGTAAACTGACAGAGTTTGATGATGCTCTGGAATTGAAGGTTTTCCCTTGCTTGTCTGAACTGATCTTAAACAAATGGCCTCAAAATTTATACGAGTATCTACAGTTCAATCCATTTTTGAAGGTGATGAAGCTTGAAAACCATGAACAAACAAAGTTAGATTTCTCTCATACATATCTACGTAGACTGACCCTTGATATGACCGGCGTAAAGGAACTTCAATTAAACGATGATTTGGAAGAATTAATTTTAATTGGCGACTTTAACGAAAACTGTCAGATCCAAGCCAAAGAAAATGGAGCTAATTTACGGTTACTGCTTCATAAATCTGTGCCCATAGTCCAGGGATTAAAAGATTTAGGGGCTCTACATTGCTCAGGTATTCTGGAAATCGATTTTGCACAAGTCTTGAGTTGCTATCCTAAACTTAGGGAATTGAGATTGTGGGGAAAACCAGGAAACATCCGTAATTTCTATAAATTATCAGAATTCAAAGAACTAGCCGTTTTTTCAACCGTCGACCTGTTTGGCTTTACCGCAAAAGATATTCCTAGACCAGAAGATTTACCGAAACTAAACATGTTTTGGATGAGTAGCTTACCCGAAGATGCCGCTAAAGTAGCTAAAACATATTATAAAAAACAACAAGAAAAGGGACTAAATCTCTGGATTCAAAAACCTAGAAAATCTGAATGGCTGGCACAAAACTTGAACAATCCATTTCGTTCATGGGATGGGCAAGAGAATATTTCAGCCGCAAACGCAAAAAAGGCAGCTACTCTATATAAAAAGACGAGAGCTGGTATTAGCAAGCTCGTTAAGAGTTCAGCTGACGAAATGATGCAGCAAGTCACTGACTTAGTAAGAGTTTATACCGAAGGCTTTAATAAAATGGACAAGCGTAACTGTTTTATTGAAACAAGCGAACGGGAGGACATCTACGCAGCTCTTGTTGATCTTTTAAATTTGATACCAGCTGAATTCAATATCAATAAAGAAAAACTGTTACAAGTATTTGACGAGCTAAGGGATTTTTAGATTGAAAGTTTGCTTAAGTCAATGTTTAAAATGGAGACTATTATGACTCGCTTTATACAAAATATCACAATAGAAAATCGGCAAGTCGACAGGGAAAATTTGTTTGCAATCGGTTACTGTCCAGAGATTGAAAAGCCTCTGCTGTGTGTTCATATCTCTTGGATTGCAGGCTACGACCGCTATTATGAGTTGGATGAAGGCGATAGGGCTCTCTTTGAAATCAATCGAGAAATATTTCTCAAAAAATATGAAAAAGAAATCAAGGCACATCTGACTGAAAGATTGATTGGTGCTGGGGCGTTGAGGGATTATGATTTTAGATGTTTGCCTGATGACATCCTAGAAAGCTTGGACAAATACCCTCCATTTGAAGGCTATGTCTATCAAGATGGCTTACTCCTCGCCAGAATCAAGATTGAAGACAGGTATTTTAATCTTACGCCGATTTACGATAAAGAGTACAGATAGTAATTGCATCAAGATTCGGATAGAGATACATAAATGTATATAAACAATAAGTGTTGAAACAATTATATCGGTGGTAGTGATGGACTGGAGAATTTCGCCCTTTGTAAAATAACTACCCGAGAATAATCAGGAGGTTGCCATGGCAATAGACGGAGTAAAGATTATAGACAGCGATGATGCTTACGATATTTATAACACCATAGTGGGAAGATATAAAAACGGCGAAAATATTGCTAAGATAATCGAAGATATTTTAAATGATGAAAATAATTTTTGTATAGATGATTTTTATACTGAGATTTATTGGACAGCCTTTGCCTACTCCTTGTGGAAGATTGGACATTTACCAGAAGACATAAAAAATAAAACTCTCAAAATTATCGAAAAAGGAGCGGATAAGTTCTGGCTTGAAATTGACAGCAAAGCATTGAAACAAAGACAGAAAGTACTTGATAAACTAGCTATTCAGCTACAAAGTATCAATCCGAAACCTCTTAAAGTTCCAAAGGCAAAAACAAAGAGGGAGCCGTACTTTAAGGTAGGAGATGTGCTTGTAGTTCAATTTGAAAATGAATACGGAGTCGGTTTTGTTTCAGCTCTCAACCAAAGTACGAGAAAAATAGAATATCACCTAGCCTTTACAAGGTTGCTACAAAAGAATAAGCCCACTATGACGGATTTTTTGAATAGCGAGATTGCTTGCAAGATGAATAATAGACAGTATGCTATTGATACTGACTGTTGGTTTAATCACAAGGATTTGGGGCTTTTACTAGATAAATTTGAGAAGATTGGTAAGGTCATATTAGAAGATTATGCTCTGTGGACTTTAGCACCTGCCTGCACCTTGGGTGATATATATGAAGAAATCACAGCGAGTAAGGGAGCCCGAGGTCTTCGTTTTATGGAGACGTATAAATTGATAAAAGCTATGGAATAAATGAGGAAGATAAGGGTTTAGATGGGAAAGGAATCTGTTTCAAAGCATATCCTAGATTATACATCATGATTCTAGCTTATCTTTAAAATATAAATTTCTGTGAAATAGCTGATGTTCGTTCCTCTAAACTTCTAGTTTTAGCTAGAAGTTTTTTATATATAAAAATTTTACACATTTCTCTTGACAGGGCTTTCTTTTAGATGTACAATGTATGTGTAGAAAAATTATATATAAAAATCTTACACATTAGAAAAGGAGGTTTCTCATGTACTTTCCAACATCCTCTGCCTTGATTGAATTTCTCATCTTGGCCGTACTGGAGAAAGGGGATTCTTATGGTTATGAGATTAGCCAGACCATTAAGCTGATCGCTAATATCAAAGAATCCACACTCTATCCCATTCTCAAAAAATTGGAAGGCAATAGCTTTCTGACAACCTATTCTAGAGAGTTCCAAGGTCGCATGCGCAAATACTACTCCTTGACAAATGGTGGTATAGAACAGCTCGTGACCCTAAAAGATGAATGGGCACTTTATACAGACACCATCAATGGCATCATAGAAGGGAGTATCCGCCATGACAAGAACTGAATACCTGACTCAGCTAGAACTCTATCTCAAAAAACTGCCTCAGGCTGACCAAATTGAAGCCATGGACTATTTCAGAGAACTCTTTGACGATGCTGGAGTCGAGGGAGAAGAAGAACTCATCGCTAGCTTGGGAACTCCTAAGGAAGCAGCTCACGAAGTCCTCTCTAATCTTCTCGATAAAAAAATCAATGAGGCACCCGCTCAAAAGAATAACCGACAAATTTTGCATATCGCCTTGTTAGCTCTCCTTGCAGCACCCATCGGTATTCCTCTGGGAATCGCCATCCTCGTGTCCCTGTTCGCAATCTTTGTGGCAGCCTTGACTGTCATCTTGGCTTTCTTTGCGGTTTCCATACTTGGTATCATCGGCGGATTCCTATTTTTAGTTGAAAGTTTCACTGTCTTAGCCCAAGCCAAATCAGCCTTTATCTTGATTTTCGGTTCTGGTTTACTGGCTATCGGTGCTTCTTCGCTAGTTTTACTAGGTATTTCCTATGTAGCTCGTTTCTTCGGTCTACTCATTGTTCGCTTGGTGCAATTTGTTCTCAAAAAAGGAAAGAGAGGTGACCAGCATGCGTAAATGGACAAAAGGATTTCTCATTTTTGGTGTAGTGACTACCGTTATCGGATTTATCCTGCTCTTTGTAGGCATCCAATCTGACGGAATCAAGAGCCTACTTGCCATGTCCAAGGAACCTGTCTATGATAGTCGGATGGAAGAGCTGACCTTTGGTAAGGAAGTCGAAAACCTAGAGATTACTCTCCACCAACACGCGCTGACCATCACAGACTCTTTCGATGATCAAATCCACATTTCTTACCATCCATCACTTTCTGCTCACCATGATCTTATCACCAATCAGAACGATAGAACTCTGAGTCTCACTGATAAGAAACTGTCTGAAAGTCCATTTATCTCTTCTGGAATTGATGGGATTCTCCATATTGTAAGTAGTTCATCTAATCGTTTTAATGATGTCATCATCGGACTACCGAAAGGGAGAACTCTAAAAGGGATCAACATCTCAGCCAATCGCGGACAAACCAGTATCACCAATGCCAGACTTGAAAATGCGACCCTCAATACAAACGGCTATATCCTCCGAATTGAAGGAAGCCGTATCAAAAACAGTAAACTCACAACGCCCAATATCGTTAATATCTTTGATACAGATCTAACAGATAGTCAGCTAGAATCAACAGAAAATCACTTCCACGCTGAAAATATCCAAGTCCATGGTAAGGTTGAACTGACTGCCAAAGATTATTTCCGAATCATCCTAGACCAGAAAGAAAGCCAACGAATTAACTGGGACATCTCAAGTAACTACGGTTCTATCTTCCAATTCACAAGAGAAAAGCCTGAATCAAGAGGCACGGAATTAAGCAACCCTTACAAAACTGAAAAAACCGATGTCAAGGATCAACTCATTGCGAGATCTGATGATGATATTGAACTAATATCCACACCAAGCAGACGTTGACAAAAACGCTTACATTTGCTACTATAGAAGCATATTTATCTAACTAAAAAGGAGGTTCTACCATGAAACAAGAATGGTTTGAAAGTAATGATTTTGTAAAAACAACAAGCAAGAACAAGACTGAAGAGCAAGCTCAAGAGGTTGCAGACAAGACTGAAGAAATGATAGCCGATCTCGATACACCAATTGAAAAAAATACTCAAGTAGAGGAGGAAGTCTCTCAAGCTGCAGTCGAACTGGAAAGCCAGCAAGAAGAGACAATTGAAACGCCTGAAGACAGTGAAGCGAGAACAGAAATAGAAGAAAAGAAAACGTCTAATTCTACTGAAGAAGAGCCAGACCTTTCTAAAGAAACAGAAAAAGTCACTATAGCTGAAGAGAGTCAAGAAGCACTTCCGCAGCAAAAAACAACTACGAAAGAGCCACTTCTTATCAGCAAATCCTTAGAAAGTCCTTATATCCCCGACCAAGCTCCAAAATCTACGGATAAATGGAAAGAGCAAGTGCTTGATTTTTGGTCTTGGCTAGTGGAAGCCATCAAATCTCCTACAAGCAAGCTTGAAACAAGTAGCACACACAGCTACACAGCCTTTCTCTTGCTCATTCTGTTTTCTGCATCTTCCTTTTTCTTTAGTATCTATCACATCAAACAAGCCTACTATGGACATATAGCAACCATAAACAGCCACTTCCCTGAACAACTAGCTCCTTTAACTCTCTTTTCAATCATCTCTATCCTAGTAGCAACCACACTCTTCTTCTTTTCATTCCTCTTGGGTAGTTTCGTTGTGAGACGATTTATCTACCAAGAAAAGGACTGGACGCTAGAAAAGGTTCTCCAACAATATAGTCAACTCTTGGCAATTCCAATCTTCCTCACTGCTACTGCTAGTTTCTTTGCCTTCTTTGACAGCCTACGATTTACAGCCCTTTTGTGTGTGATTAGCATTGGAATCATTCTGCTTGCTAATCTCCATATTATTACAAGACCAAGTCAAGCAAGTGAAACCGACTCCTTCTATCAGTTATTCTTGTCTGTCCTTGTGAACGGAGTGATCATCCTCCTCTTCTTTGTAGCTGAAGTGGCACTGATTGGAGATTATCTTCGTATCTTGGCCCTTCTTTAAACTTCATACTCTTCGAAAATCTCTTCAAACCACGTCAGCTTCGCCTTACCGTAGATATATGTTCCTGACTTTGTCAGTCTTATCTACAACCTNNCTTTGATTTTCATTGAGTAGCAATCCTGTCTTTCATGGCAGGATTTTTCTATGCCAAAAAAGCAAGTCAATTGACCTGCTTCTGCTTTACTCTTCTTGTGTTAATGTTTTAAAATCTTTGTCTAAGATGGGTTGCACTTCTAATTGATTGGCATCTAGTTGGTGGTAAGATGCTGATGGTAGTGACTCTAGGAATTTTGCATAGTCCAAGCGGGCAATGGCTTCATAGTTTTCTGGTTTAGAGCCATCTCCTGTGATTTGAACCAAGTCAATCTCCCACTTGACTTCCTTATCCACCAATTGCTCCATATAGGCTACAGGAACAAATGGCTCTCTCGGTAAAACAGTCTTGACTCCTTGAGCTAGATGGTAAACGCCATGCACTTTTCCTTCTCCATCCTGATAGAAGGAAACTCTCGCAAAGTAGGCATCGGTCTCTTGAACTGCACGCACACGCGCTTCAAACTGTGCCAAACCATCTTCCCCTAAAAAGCTTTTCAAATCCTCATGACTAAAGAAAACAGGATTAAAAATTCCTTGGCAAATCGTAAAGCGCGCTCCAGTGTCTGCCAAATGGGCTTGAATACTTGCTTGAAAATAAGCTTCAAAATCAAAACCATCTAGCCCTTCAATCTCAGTTCCTGTATAAGCAAGCAGAGCATCTAAAAATGACTTGATAATCTGCCAGTCTGTCTTCGTGAGTAGGTCAGGAAGATCGACACGATATGCCTTTTGATCATCAGCATAACTGACCTTAAAAAGAAATTGCGATTTCCCCACTATCGCACATTCGATATACTCGAGACGGTTAAGAGGCTGACGGAGATAGACAGCATCATAACTATGCGACTCCAAACCGTCTAGCAAGGCCAAGATCGACTTGGCAGTCAAAATCTCCTGTTCTCCTAAAATGCTCTGTTTATTTGGAATAAAAAATGTTTTCGCCATAACTGGGCTCCTTTGAAATCGTTTACATATAGTATACCTTATTTTTCTGAAAGATACAAAAACAAACTTTATACTCTTCGAAAATCAAATTCAAACCGCGTCAGCTTCGCCTTGCCGTACTCAAGTACAGCCTGCGGCTAGCTTCCTAGTTTGCTCTTTGATTTTCATTGAGTATTAGATTTTTGAGTACAAAGCATAGAAAAACAGCCCCTGAGGACTGTTTGATCTTATACAGTAGCTGCTTGATCCAAGCTTTCACCGATAGCGGCTAGGCGCTCAATCACTTCAGCTTGTGTCAATTCATGTTCTGAAACATAGCGGTTACGTGGGTGAACACGGCACTCGTGTGAGCATCCACGAAGGTACTTGTCTTCATTTTCTTCTGATGTCAAGATACGACGGTTACAGAAGGGATTTCCACAGTTGACATAACGTTCACATGGTGTTCCATCAAACCAGTCTTTCCCTACGATGGTTGGGTTGACATGGTTGACATCAACGGCGATACGCTCGTCAAAGACGTACATTTTTCCATCCCAAAGCTCACCTTGAACTTCTGGGTCTTTACCGTAAGTTGCGATTCCTCCGTGCAATTGGCCAACATCTTTGTAACCTTCACGGACCATCCAACCTGAGAATTTTTCACAGCGAACGCCACCTGTACAGTAAACCACGACACGCTTGTCCATGAATTTTTCCTTGTTATCACGGACCCACTGTGGCAACTCACGGAAGTTGCGGATGTCTGGGCGGATAGCCCCACGGAAATGTCCTAGGTCGTACTCATAATCGTTACGTGTGTCAAGGACAACGGTATCTTTATCAAGAAGCGCTTCTTTGAACTCTTTTGGAGACAAGTAAGCACCTGTTGTTTCAAGTGGGTTGATGTCATTGTCAAAGTCGTTGTCTTCCAAACCAAGGTGGACAATTTCTTTCTTGTAGCGAACAAACATCTTCTTGAAGGCTTGTTCATTTTCTTCGTCAATCTTGAACCAGAGGTCTTCCATACCTGGGAGGCTGTGAACGTAGTCCATGTATTTTTGAGTTGTTTCATAATCACCTGAAACTGTTCCGTTAATTCCCTCGTCAGCGACTAGGATACGGCCTTTAAGGCCGATCGATTTACAGAAATCCAAGTGGTCTGCAGCAAATTGCTCTGCATTTTCAATTGGAGTATAAAGGTAGTAAAGTAAGACACGAATATCTTTTGCCATAAGATTTGTTCTCTTTTCTATTCTTAAATTTTCTAAATTTTTTATTTATCCATACCAGTATACCTGCTTGAGAAAACGAATGCAATTTATTTGACTGGAAATTGCTATATTTCAATTTAGAAAAAAATTTCTTGTACACTACACTTAGTATCAATCATATTTTAAAAAATCCTTGGATTTTCCAAGGATTCATTTTTAAACTTTTTTAGCTTTAGCCATATAGAACAGTTGGAGTAAAATACCAAGGATAGCCATGCCGATAACGATAAAGAAGGCCATTGTATAATCTCCTTGGTTTGCCTGTGCAAGACGTGCTCCTAACTGAGGACCAGCAATAGCAGCTACGCCATAAGCAGTAAACATCCATCCATAGTTTGTCCCTACGTATGTAACTCCCCAGTTTTCAGCAGTAATTCCTGGGAATGAACCGAGGAAGCCTCCAAATGACAAGGCAACCATCATAATTCCAAGGATGGCCAAGATGCTTCCAGGACCTTTGAATAAGGCTGTGAGCAACAAACCAGTAGCAACCGCTCCAAACATGGCAATAACGGTAGGATAGCGACCAATCTTATCAGATACCGTACCCCAGAAGATACGACCAAATGTATTAGCGATAGATACCAGCATAACAAAGAGTGTAGCTTCTCCTACAAGTTTATACTGGTCAGAAATTGATGCTGCAGTACCGATAATCATCATTCCACCAGTAGCACCAAGAACGTAAATCAACCATAGAAGCCAGTAATTTCCATCACGAAGCATTTCTTTGTAAGTTTTACCTTCTGGTTGAGCTGTTCCAGATGCCGGCGCTGCTGCAGGAGCTTTCTCCATTACCAATGAAGAAGTACAAATAACAATTAGAAGAATGATACCTAATACTTTGAATGTTGAGTAAACACCCATAGAAGCAATCAAAGCTTTGGCAACTGGACCGATAATGAGTGGGCCTAACCCGAAACCTGCTGCTGTCAAACCACCAGCTAAACCTTTTTTATCTGGGAACCACTTAGTGGCAACTGAAGTAGATGCTCCATAAGCTGAACCAATACCAAGTCCTAGGACAACCCCATAAGTGAGGTACAGGACTGGAAGAGAAGTAGCAAATCCAGTAGCAAACATACCAGCACCGAAGAGAATACCACCTAGGAATACAAATTTCTTAGGTCCTGCTGAATCAACCTTAGGACCGAAAATAATCATACCAACAGGTACCATTGCAAAAGAAATACTAAAGGCCAAAGAAGTTTGGGCTTGAACCCATCCTTGACTAGAATTGGTTTCTAGCAGCGCCTTTTGAAAGACTGACCAGGCGTAACCAGCACCTAGAGATAGATTCGTTAAAATGGCTGCTGCCAAAATTAACCATCGATTGGGTGTTTTTTTCATTTGAATAACCTCATGTAAAATTTCTTGTTCCTAAAAAGAATAAAGAACAACTTTTATCATTTTTTCACCTACCTCGTTTAAATTGATCATTGTATAAATTTTTAAGTATATAGAACTATGTAAATGATATACATCTATATACGACTGCTTAAAAATTTGTATCTATAGATCTCTTAAATCAGAACAAGATGAATTTTCACAATGTTAAGCGCTTTCATTGTACTCTTATTATAAGCTACTTTATTCTAAAAATCTACTTAATAAAAATTAATAAAGATATAAGAAATTTTAATATTTTAATCACCTGTTATCATTTTAATATTGTTTGCATCATCTAATTCGGATAATTATCTAAATAAGGTAAAAAATCACTGCCTCCCCCAGACCAACCTGAGGAAAGCAGTGATTCTTATTTTAGGAGTTAGGAATGAATGTAAGGAACTACATTTGACGTTACTATACTAAAAATCAAAAACAAGGTATAATCTTTATTGAAAACGACCATAAAGATAACCACTTAAACACTAAGTACACCTTCCTACAAGTCATCCTTTACCTCCAATCTCTCTAAAACAAACCATTTTAATAACCAAAATCCGACAACATAGCCAGCCCCTAAGAATATAGCTATAAAAGCTAGCATGGGATTCAGGAAAGAAAAAACCACTACAGATACAAAGGTTAGCACAAAAACATTAAATGCAATGGTGTCAGAAGCCAAGACTAGAATATAGGGTGTCAACCAGTCTAAGATTTTTGAATATGGAAAAAATAAGTGTTTATACATGATACGTTCCTATACAGTATAGAGAGTATAAGCGCAAAGAGATACCCAGATTAATAATTCTATATCCTAACTAAATCCTCTAATGTGGCCATAAAACTGAAGCTGCCGCCCCACCAGCTGCACAAATTAAATAAATCTGCGGAGTTGGGAAGGGGATTGTCTGTGCACAAAGCGAAAGCCCCTCAACTGCACCACCTACTCCACTTAAAAATCTGTCTGCAAGTTGTTTATCACCAGCTGTTATCATTGTTAATTTTTCATCGGATAAAATGATAAAATTATTTACTGATTGTTCCATTCTTTTCACACTTTCTTTGTTAAATTAATTTGGCTAGTAGACAAAAGATAAACTAAGGCATTAAAGACAATGAAAATATTTCCATAAAGTAAAATCAGTCTCTCATCCAAACCAAGATAAAGTTTTACCGCCAAAAAGATGAGCAAAAGAATTTGAAACCATAACGTTTTTCCAAAAATAAATTTAAAGCGTTTTTGAATGTCTGATTCCTTGATTTTTACCGCCAAACCTTTATTAGCAAGAAGGAAAACTCCTGCTTCAAATAAGCCACTGTAGAGAACAATCCACCCAATCGATACATTCGAGATTTTCAAAAATGTACCTAAAAGAATATCCAAAACACTACTCAAGAAAATAATAAGAAATAATCTGTATTTCATATAAATCACCTCCTTTTACTACTATTTCCAATCTACTATATCGCTAAAAGTTTAACTTGCTCTAAAAGCTCCCCAAGCCGCTGTACAAAACTGTGCTCCTAAAACCCCGCCGGCAAGAGTTCCCACAACTGGGATAACACTCCCCAGAGCTGCACCTCCTATTGTACAAATTCCTAATGCTTGAACAACTTCTCCAGCCCCTACTTTATCTCCACCTTCAACACGAGCAAGCATTTCATTATCCATAACAGAAAATTGTGACATTGTTTTTGTATTCATGATGAATACCTCCTTTTTATTTTTAATTTTTGTCTTGTTGCAACCTTAACAACATCAATATATCATAATTAACTGATATCATTTCTTTAAAATCATAAAATGTCTTTTTTTCATCACGAAATGTTTTTCATAAATTTTATCAAAGACCAAAACTAATATATACTATCGTCAACTATAAAAATCAATGGTTCATCTTACTTAATAAAAATTACTGTTCATGACAATATAAATACCGTTTACGATTTAGCAAGAAGTTTTTTAGTAAAGTTTGGCATAATATACCTATCTACTATATGAAAGGAATTGCCAATGACTTCTTATAAACGTACATTTGTTCCTCAAATAGATGCTAGAGACTGCGGTGTTGCTGCCTTAGCCTCGATTGCTAAATTCTATGGTTCAGATTTTTCTCTAGCTCACTTGAGAGAACTTGCAAAGACCAATAAAGAAGGAACGACTGCCCTTGGCATTGTAAAAGCCGCTGATGAAATGGGCTTTGAAACAAGACCTGTTCAAGCAGATAAAACGCTCTTTGACATGAGTGATGTCCCCTATCCATTTATCGTTCACGTTAACAAAGAAGGAAAACTCCAACATTACTATGTTGTCTATCAAACAAAGAAAGACTATCTGATTATTGGTGATCCTGACCCTTCTGTAAAAATCACTAAAATGTCAAAAGAACGCTTTTTCTCTGAATGGACTGGAGTAGCTATTTTTCTAGCTCCCAAACCCAGCTATCAACCCCATAAAGATAAAAAGAATGATCTACTAAGCTTCCTTCCTCTGATTTTCAAGCAAAAATCTCTCATTGCTTACATTGTTCTCTCAAGCTTATTGGTCACGATTATCAATATAGGTGGTTCTTATTATCTCCAAGGAATCTTGGATGAATACATTCCAAATCAGATGAAATCAACTTTAGGAATCATCTCAGTTGGTCTGGTTATCACCTATATCCTCCAACAAGTCATGAGCTTCTCCAGAGATTATCTCCTAACTGTTCTGAGTCAAAGATTAAGTATTGATGTAATTTTGTCCTATATTCGCCATATTTTTGAACTTCCTATGTCTTTCTTTGCGACACGTCGTACAGGAGAAATCATTTCACGGTTCACAGACGCTAACTCTATTATAGATGCCTTGGCTTCTACCATTCTTTCTCTTTTTCTGGATGTTTCTATTCTGATTCTTGTAGGAGGCGTCTTACTGGCACAAAACCCTAATCTCTTCCTTCTTTCTCTTATTTCCATTCCTATATACATGGTCATCATCTTTTCTTTTATGAAGCCTTTTGAAAAAATGAACCATGATGTCATGCAAAGTAATTCTATGGTTAGTTCTGCCATTATCGAAGATATCAACGGGATTGAAACTATCAAGTCGCTCACGAGTGAAGAAAATCGCTATCAAAATATAGACAGCGAATTTGTAGATTATTTGGAAAAATCCTTTAAGCTCAGTAAATATTCTATTTTACAAACGAGTTTAAAGCAGGGAACAAAATTAGTTCTGAATATCCTTATCCTATGGTTTGGCGCTCAATTAGTCATGTCGAGTAAAATTTCTATCGGTCAGCTGATTACCTTTAACACACTTCTTTCTTACTTTACAACTCCTATGGAAAATATTATCAACCTCCAAACCAAACTCCAATCTGCGAAGGTCGCTAATAACCGTTTGAACGAAGTCTATCTAGTCGAATCTGAATTCCAAGCCCCAGAAAACCCTGTTCATTCACATTTTTTGATGGGCGATATTGAATTTGATGACCTTTCTTATAAGTATGGTTTTGGACGAGATACCTTAACAGATATTAATCTCACGATTAAACAAGGAGATAAGATTAGCCTAGTTGGAGTTAGTGGTTCTGGTAAAACAACTTTAGCCAAAATGATTGTCAATTTCTTTGAACCCTACAAAGGACATATTTCCATCAATCATCAGGATATTAAAAACATTGATAAGAAAGTCTTGCGCCGTCATATTAATTACCTACCCCAACAAGCCTATATCTTTAATGGCTCTATCTTGGAAAATTTAACCTTGGGCGGTAATCATATGATTAGCCAAGAAGATATTCTAAAAGCTTGTGAATTAGCTGAAATCCGTCAAGACATTGAAAGAATGCCTATGGGCTATCAAACTCAGCTCTCTGATGGAGCTGGTCTATCAGGAGGACAAAAGCAACGAATAGCCCTCGCTCGTGCTCTTTTAACTAAATCTCCTGTTTTAATACTAGACGAAGCCACTAGCGGTCTTGATGTCTTGACTGAGAAAAAAGTTATAGATAATCTTATGTCCCTAACTGATAAAACCATTCTCTTTGTAGCCCATCGTCTCAGTATAGCCGAACGAACTAACCGTGTCATTGTTCTTGACCAGGGGAAAATCATTGAAGTTGGTAGTCACCAAGAGTTAATGCAGGCGCAAGGCTTCTACCATCATCTATTCAATAAATAAGGAGAATGTCATGAATCCTAATCTTTTTAGAAGCGTCGAGTTTTATCAGAGACGTTACCATAACTATGCGACAGTGTTAATTATACCTCTTTCATTACTACTTACTTTCATCTTGATTTTCTCCCTTGTTGCCACAAAAGAAATTACTGTTACTTCCCAAGGAGAAATCGCTCCTACAAGTGTCATTGCATCCATTCAGTCAACCAGTGATAATCCTATCCTTGCTAATCATTTAGTGGCAAATCAAGTAGTTGAAAAAGGGGACTTACTCATCAAATACTCTGAAACAATGGAAGAAAGTCAGAAAACTGCCTTAGAAACTCAATTACAAAGACTTGAGAAGCAAAAAGAAGGACTTGGAATTTTGAAACAAAGCTTAGAAAAAGCAACTGATCTTTTTTCTGGCGAGGATGAATTTGGCTACCATAATACCTTTATGAATTTTACTAAACAAGCTCATGATATTGAGCTAGGTATCTCAAAGACTAACACCGAAGTTTCAAATCAAGCCAATCTTGCCAATAGCAGTTCATCAGCTATTGAACAAGAAATTTCAAAAGTTCAACAACAAATTGGAGAATATCAAGAGCTGAGAGATGCTATCATAAATAACAGAGCACGCTTACCAACTGGCAATCCGCACCAGTCAATTTTGAATCGTTATCTTGTAGCCTCACAAGGACAAACACAAGGAACTGCAGAGGAGCCATTTTTATCTCAAATTAATCAAAGTATTGCAGGTCTTGAATCATCTATCGCAAGCCTCAAAATTCAGCAAGCTGGTATCGGAAGTGTAGCAACTTATGACAATAGTTTAGCAACCAAAATTGAAGTACTCCGTACTCAATTTTTACAAACAGCCTCACAGCAACAACTAACCGTGGAGAATCAATTAACAGAATTAAAAGTACAACTAGATCAAGCAACGCAGCGCTTAGAAAACAATACCTTAACCACCCCAAGTAAAGGTATCATTCACTTAAACAGTGAATTTGAAGGTAAAAATAGAATTCCAACTGGTACAGAAATTGCTCAAATATTCCCTGTCATCACAGATACAAGAGAAGTACTAATCACTTACTACGTATCTTCTGACTATCTACCTCTACTAGATAAAGGACAAACTGTAAGATTAAAACTGGAGAAAATTGGAAATCACGGCATTACCATCATCGGCCAACTTCAGACAATTGATCAAACTCCTACCAGAACAGAGCAAGGAAATCTCTTTAAATTAACCGCTCTTGCAAAACTATCTAATGAGGATAGTAAACTCATCCAATACGGCTTACAAGGTCGCGTCACTAGTGTAACTGCAAAGAAAACATATTTTGATTATTTCAAAGATAAAATTTTAACCCATTCTGATTAATTTTCAGATAACACTCTATAACTATTTATTATCTTATCAAAAAGGAGAATCATAACATGGATAAGAATCAAAACCTAACCTCATTTCAAGAACTAACAACTACCGAACTCAACCAAATTACAGGTGGAGGATTGTGGGAAGAGCTATATGAAACTATAACAACACCATTAAAATTACGGACTACTTTCAAACCATAAAAAATCTATAGAATTATAAAAACGCATAATATCAGATTTCAAAATGACTGATACTATGCGTTTTATCATGAAAAGATTATAGAAGATACAAGTCACCCATCCCCACCTATACTTCTATATCTAAGACTTGTTTAAATCTAAAATTAGAACTTGTAGTTTTTAGAATGATATTTGGGTATTTTGTCAAAATACTATTAACATTAGACAAACCAACTCCTCTATTCTGCCCTTTAGACGACATTCCTCTCTCAAATATTTTTGTAACATCAATCTCTCTATCTAGGGTCGGATTTTGGATAATTAAAACTTGCTTATTATTTCTCATATCTTCAAAAAAACAAACACTTAGAGGTTCCTCGACAGTGGCGCTTGCAGCGGCCTCTATCGCGTTATCTAACAATATAGAAACAACTGTTAAAAAATCAATTTCCTCAATCTTTTTGATAACGATTGGTTTTTCTATTTCCAAAGAAACTGGCACTAGTAAACTCTGAGCCTCGGATAATTTTGAGATTAATAAACTCTTCAAGGATAAATCCTCTATATTTCTCAATCTCACTACATCAAATTTTGTATCTTTTAAATTTTTCCCTGAGTCTTTCAAGACACTGTCATAAATTTGAGCAACTAAATCAATATCTTTTCGGTCTATCCCTATCTTTAAACTTGTTAAGATATTTGCATAATCATGCCTAAAGCTTCTAACCTCTTGATAAAGTCCTTCTACTTGTTTACTATAGCTCTTAAGATTTTGAAGTTGAATCTCTTTTTGAAGTACTAAATCTTTTTGCAATTCCTCACGTACATTTCTGTCCAGTATATTAACAAAATAGATAAATAAAAAGAAATAGATTGCAGTTATAGCTCCTTGATAATGATTTACAGATAAATTCAGGCTGTTTTTAATGTAACCAATAAAAGGAATAAGGATAAAATAACCCAACATTGCAGCATTAGCAATCCTCATTATTTGATCCAGATGTTTATCCAACACTTTACTTCTTAAATAGCTAAAATCATACTGAAAAACTTTTATTATAAGCAAAGATAAGAGACTTGCTAAAATTGAGAAAATGGTAGCATCGTAATAAACATATATTTCTGTTAAACTAACAAAATTAGGAATAATAAAATCAACAAAAAAATCATAGATAATTGACCAAAATGTGATAGGAAACAGAGCATAAAAAAGTGTCAATATCAGACTGTACTTCTTTTTATCCAACAAAAATGTGTAGATAATAAAAAAGATGGGATAATCTAGTACTGTAATAACAACAGGGATATAGAACATCTTAATCAAGGTTAAAAGTAAAAACTCTAATAAAAAATAGAAAAACAATAACTCTAAAGATCTCTTTATAGTCAATTGATAGCCATAAATTTTTGCATGAAGAAATAAAAGTATGTAAAAATTCAAAGATACTAACACAAATGACATTTACTACTCCTTACTATCATGTAAATCTTTAACTATATTCAGCAATTCCCTCATTTTTAACCTAGATACTAGGCAACTTGACCCGTTCTTCAAATAGACTAGTTTTTCTTCCTTATCTATTGAAGAGATATTATAAGGATTCACAATAAAAGAACGATGACACTGAACCAATCTGGGTTCTTGTTTCAATATATCAGAAATTTTACCGTAAAATTCTATTCTTTCTCTCATAGAATAAAGAACTAGCTTATGAGGAATCATTGACGTTTCTATATAAAGCAAATCCGAAAATGGAACCTGAACGAGTGCTTTAGAATTTGTAAACACAAAAGAATCTTCAGTCATTAGTTGATGTTTATTCTTGTGAACATAAGCGATTGCCTTTTCCACACGTTCCCTAAAAGCACTTTCAGGTAATTCCTTATCAATAAAATCTAAAGCTGATACTTGATATTGAAAACTAACAGGCATAAATTCTGAATGAGTTGTTACAAAAACAATGACTGCATTTGGATCTCTATCTCTGATTTCCAAAGCAATATCTAACCCTTTTCTAACATCGTTTTTAATTTCAATATCCAAAAAGAAAAGTTGATGACCTCCACGTTCCATCATATCTTCTAACAATTGATTTGGTTTACCATAAACACCACAGTGCTTTACTTCCCAACAATTCTTCTCTAAAATATCATACACCAGATTTTCCATCCTAGTCTGCTGTATAAAATCATCCTCTAATATAAAGATATTCATTTCTCGTCTCCTTTAGTATTTAACCATCTTTCTTTTACAGTTTTAAAATATCTTCTAGAGCAGATAATATCCGATACTCTTTCATCCATAAATAAAATGGTCTTCGTTTCATACTTCAATCCTATTACTTTGGATAAGTTAACAAGAAACTTTCTATGACACCTGAACAATTTCCCCAGACTCATTTCCTCAACTCTAGCTAGGCTCATATACTTCTCAAATACTCCATCAGCTGTAATAAAAATAACAGCATGTGCCTTCGTAGGATGTGTTGTCACATAGTAAACCTTAGAATGAGGCACTTTAACAACTGCTCTGCCTTGGCTTAAAATATATTCTTGCATATTTTTCCTCCTTACTCTCCTATATCATATCAAAACTAGTATCCTATGATGGAAAAAATCTTAAAAGGTATCTGAGTTATCATAAATGGTTATTTTTCAACATTTCATGCTAACAGTTATACAATCTAAGATTTCGACATCTTCTATCGGATGTTTTTGATATGATAGAGCAAGAGGAGAAATATGGATACAATTCAAATTCTACATTTTTCATTATTAGGATATATCATCACAAGTGACATCAATTCTTATATTAAAGAAAACTTATCAACAAAAACGAGAATTATAGTTTCTAGGCGTATCATCTATTCCTATAACACTACTACCTATTTTATCATAAAATCAATGTTTTTATCTTCAGATACAATGTATTCTTATATAGAAGATATACGACTCCGTTCTGAATTTGCCAACATTATCATCATAGGAAGTCACATTGATTATGATAAACTTTTCCGTAGTCATTACAGAATATTCGGTGTCATTGATACAACTAGAAATCATTCTTTACAATCTATACGACAAGAAATTCACTCATATTTAGATGGTATTTATAACAACCTGAAATAAATTAGGTTTGGTAGTCTTTATACATTTCCTCAGCATACATGGCTTCAAAAACTTTCAAAAAATCACTGCCTTCCCCAGATAATCCTGAGGAAAGCAGTGATTCTTATTTTAGGAATTAGGAATGAATACACGAAATCAATTTAGCTGATTATTTTTTGTTTTTCAAGAATTCATCGTATTGTTTTTGCATTTCGTTCAATACTTTTTCGTAGGCACCTTCAGATTTCAATTTTTCCATCAATTCTGGAATCGCTTTATCTGGGTCTACAGTACCAGTGTTGATAGCTGTATCAAATTGTTGCATTGTGTTAGAAATAGCTGAGATTTCAGATTTCACATTGTCAGTGTTAAAGATGAATCCAAGCGCTGGAGATTCTTTAGCTTCTGCCAATTCTTTCTTAGAATCTGCAATTTGTTGATCTGTAACGTTTTCGTTGATGTAAAGAATCCAGTTGTTACCAGTGTTCCATCCACTCATGTGAGTGTTTCCTTTGTAGCCATCAAGAACGCGAACACGGTTTTCTTTACCTTCAATTTTTTCCCAGTTCTTGCCTTCTGGACCGTAAACAAGGCCGTTCAAAAGTTCTGGGTTCGTATTCAAGAGGTTCAAGATTTCCATTGATTTTTCTTTGTTCTTAGAGTTGTTTGAGATGACAAAGTTAGCAACTTGTGTTGTTTGGTTTTTCTTAATAAAGTTTGTGATTGGTTTGATTTGGATGTCTTTGTTAGCAACGCGTGAGAGCAAGCTGTTACCGTAGTCAGCTGGTCCTACTGTCTCTTCACGAACGAACCAAGTATCTTGTTGAAGGTCAAATGTAGTGTCACTTGTTGCGACGTCTTTTGGAATGTAGCCAGCTTCATAGAATTTGTGAAGAGTCTTTAAGTGTTCTTTGAAACGAGGCACTTCGTAACGGTTTACAACTTTAGTAGTATCACCTTCAAGGTCAATAACGAATGGAAGCCCGTTTGCTACTGGATAGTCAAAGTTCTCAGAAGGGATGAAGTTCTTAGTAGCTGCAAATGGTACTACGTCTGGAGCTTTTTCCTTAATTTGTTTCAAGACTGGCTCAAGAGTTTCGTAAGAAGTAACACCTGAAATATCGATACCATATTTGGCAAGGAGAGTTCCGTTGAAGGCAAAGTTTTGAGATGATGCAACGTTGGCTGCAACTGGAACAGCGTAAATTTTACCGTTTACAGTATTACCCTTGATGTAGGCTGGGTCAAGTGCCTTGTAAAGGTCTTTACCTTCTTTTTTGTACAATTCTGTCAAGTCAGCATAAGCACCTTTTTGAGCATTTACAATATAGTTATCTGCAAAGGCGATATCATAGTTTTCACCAGATGATGTGATAACTGACATTTTCTTACCATAGTCACCCCAGCCAAGGTATTGGATATCCAATTTGGCACCAACTTTTTCTTCGATGATTTTGTTGGCATTTGCTAACAATTCATCCAAGTTGTCTGGTTTGTCACCGATTTGGTACATTTTGATAACAGGTTTGTCACCTGAATCAGCAGCTTTTTTGCTGTTACCTGTCAAATTTCCACAAGCAGCAAGACCTGCAGCCAAAGCGACTACACTAGCAGATGCAAAAGCATATTTTTTCCAGTTTTTCATGATAAAAACTCCTTTTTTTATTTTTAAACTTATAAACAATGTAATGATCTTATACTCAATGAAAATNNNNGTAACATCTATACGGCAAGGCGACGTTGACGCGGTTTGAAGAGATTTTCGAAGAGTATTAACTTCACACAAGGGAAGTTGGGAACTGAGAAATGTTCTTTCTCAATAAGCACTATTCTTTCACACCACCGATAGTCAAACCTTTTACAAAGTAGCGTTGGAAGAATGGATACAAAATCGCGATTGGAAGGGTTGCGACCACAACCATGGCCATACGACCTGTTTCTTTCGGTAGAGCAACTCCCAGTTGACCAGTCAAGCCGACCGCTTTGGCAATGTAGTCCATATTTTGTTGGATTTGCATCAGCAAATATTGTAATGGATACAAGTTGTCACTCTTGATGTACAGAAGGGCGTTGAACCAGTCATTCCAGAAACCAAGAGCTGTCAAAAGCGTGATGGTTGCGATACCTGGTAGTGACAATGGTAAACAGATTTGGAAGAAAATCCGGGCCTCACTGGCACCATCGATACGAGCGGATTCAAGAATGGCTTCTGGGATGGTCTTCTTGAAGAAGGAACGCATCAAGATGATGTTAAATGGTGAGAGAAGCATTGGAACAATCAAGGCCCAAACAGTGTCACCAAGCTGAAGGACACGAGTTACCATGATATAACCTGGTACCAAACCAGCGTTGAACAACATACTGAGCAGAACGAAGATGGTAAAGAATCTGCGATACTTAAAGGTTGTCCGTGAAATAGCGTAGGCATAGGTTGTTGTGATAAAGACATTTGTAAATGTCCCAACTACGGTTACAAAGACAGAAATGAAGAGGGCTTGTAAGATTTTATCCTTAAACTGTGCCAAGAACTCAAAACCGTCTAATCCAAATTGGGATGGGAAGAAGCTGTAGCCGTATTGGAGGAGGCTTTTCTCGTCCGTCACTGAAATAATGATAACGAATACAAAAGGTAGGATACAAGAGAGGGCAATCAAACCCGAAATGATACTGAAGAAGATATCTGCTTTCTTACTGAAGGAGTGAATGCCGACATTATCAATTTTTTCTTTTTTAATTTTCTTTTCTGCCATATTCTCCTCCTTTCTAGAACAAAGCTGAGTTTGGATCAACTCGTCTTGCCAGTAAGTTTGATAGAACCACCAGAATCAAGCCGACTACTGATTGGTAGAGACCTGCTGCTGAAGCCATCCCGATATCCGCTGTCTGGGTCAAACCATTATAAACATATACGTCCAAGACGTTGGTTACGTTATAAAGCTGACCAGCATTGTGAGGGATTTGATAGAAGAGACCAAAGTCTGCACGGAAGATATTTCCGACTGCAAGGATGGTCAATACAGTTACCAGCGGTGTCAACTGCGGAATGGTTACATTGCGAATCCGTTGCCATTTGCTGGCTCCATCTACTGTCGCTGCTTCGTAGTAGGTTGGATCAATTCCCATGATTGTCGCATAGTACATAACACTGCTATATCCAAAACCTTTCCAAATACCTAGGAAAAGTAGGAGATAAGGCCAAATTCCCAAATCAGCGTAGAAGTTGACTTCTTTGAGACCAAGACTTTCCAATAAATGGTTGAACACCCCTTTATCAATATTTAGGAAGGCATCTGTAAAGAAACTGATGATAACCCAAGACAAGAAGTAAGGGAACAACATAGAAGTTTGGAAAATCTTCACCATTCTCTTGGAACGGAGTTCACTGAGGATAATGGCAATCCCTACAGATACAACCAAACCTAGAAAGATAAAGCCAAGATTGTAGAGGACCGTATTTCGTGTGATAATAAAGGCGTCTCTTGAACTAAATAAGAATCTGAAATTATCGAGTCCGACCCATTTACTATTTATGATACTATCTATGAAACCATTACTGGTCATGTGGTAGTCTTTGAAGGCAACCACGTTCCCAAATACTGGAATGTAGAAGAATAGAATCAACCAGAGTGCCCCTGGCAAAACCATCAAGAGAAAAATCCAGTTGTCTCTCAAGGTTTTTGAAAACTTATTCATAATTTCCTCCCTTTTTATTTGATATCCATCTAAAAATTCTTTTTTAGACTTTTGATAACGATTACATTATTAGTATACTCCTATTTGCAGATTAGGTTAAACTCCTAATTATAGAAAAAACTCCACAAATTATGTAGCAGATTTAAAACTTTATCACCACTATCAAACAAATGTCCTAAATCAATTGTTTATTTTATCTCTATTTGCACCGTGATGGCGTCACTCTGTTACCCTGTGCTTGTCTCTCAAACTAAATTTTAGGAGCAATGAAGCCCACTATTTTTAGAAAAAAGGCCTATTATCAAGTTCACTTAGACTTTTGACCATAGGCGTTTTTCTCTTTTTAACGTTTTTTCTCAAAACTCATCCTGAGCTCTGTCTAAAAATAAAGGTACTACTTTTCTCAACTTTTTTAGAAAGCTAATACTCTTCGAAANNCAGTGTTTTGAGCAACCTGCAGTTAGCTTCCTAGTTTGCTCTTTGATTTTCATTGAGTATAAGGCAAGGCCAAATCAATTTATAACAATGTTTTAGAAGCGATATTGTACTAGTCCAGACTCAGTTCATTATAGTGTCTGATTTCTCCCAGACTGACTCCCTACAAAAAGTGCAAATAAGAAATCTCCAGCTTAGTAACTATCAGTGAGTTCTCGAGTCTGAAAATTTTTTAATATGCCTCGTTATTGAATGGTTACAGTTTGCCGTCCACTTCCTGACATGCAAAAATCTCCTAGCAGGCTTTCCTGCTAGGAGATTTTCTTATGAGAGGTACTTGTTTCAGCTTTGAAAATCGGACTTATTATTCGATAATTATCAAACAATCTACCAATTAAGCTTCTTCGTCTTCTTTACGACGACGGCCTGCAAGACCAAGACCAAGTAAAGCACTTGCGGCAGCTACTACCATAGCTACAGTAGAATCTGCTGTACCTGTATTTGGCAACTCTTTAGCGACTGTACGCGCGTTTGCTGCTGCTTCTTGGTTGGCATCTGCTGCTTGAGCAGTAGCTGGAGCTACAGCTGGTGTCTGAACACTTTGGTCCTCAGCTGGAGTTACATGGTCAGCTACTGGAGCAAGTTTCGCCATAAAGTCTTCGATACGTTTCACCATTGCATCCACTTCTGCTTGACTTGCGTCTGCGTTAGCAAATACTTTCTTAGCATCTGCTGATAATGCATTCGCTTCTTTTGCAGTTTCTGCATCAAGCTTAGCTGATTCTTGGATGATTAGCTCATCTAGCTGATGAATAGCACTTTCTAACTTAGATTTATTCACTTTGGCTTGAGTGTTCGTCATTCCGTTATCGGCAGAAGGACCGTAGTTTCCACCATTATATGGAGGTATCATATCTTGATTGTTTGGTGAAATCACTTCAACTGGAACTTCAAGTTTTTGTACACTTCCATCCGCTAATCTTAATGTCACTATAGCAACTTTAGTACCGACAGTATTCGTATCAGGCAATACCATATTGATGACTGAGATTTCTTCTGGTAAATCTAATTTCGCTAACACATCTGCTTGGGAAAGGGCTGTACCGCGTTCAACTTTCACTACTCCGTTGATTAAAGCTTTCAGGGCAGCTTCAAGGTTTAATTCTGGAAGTTCATCTACAAGTGCAGCTTGATCAACTTGGTATAAGAAGGTTCTGAGTGCTTTATCAAGGTCTGATTGTTTTGTTGAGTTGTCGATTGATTCTAATGCTTTTCCTTTTAAGGCTTCAACTGTATCAAGTGCTTTTTGCTTTTCTTCATCAGAAAGTTTTTTATCTGCTTTGACACTTGCAATTTTTTCGTTTGCTGTCGTTTCAACTACTTCTCTAGCTTCTACAGCATCAAGTAATGATTTTTTCGCAATTTCTAAAGCATCTTTTGCCTTAATTGCTAGTTCTAAGGCTTTATCAACCTCAACCTGTGAAGCATTTTCATTATCAATAACTTTTTTAACTTCTTTTAAAACTTTCTCTGATTCTTCTTGTACTTTTTTATACTCATCAATCGTCGCTTTGGTCTTTCCTTTTGTCGAATCTTCTAAAATTAAATTATTTAATGCGTCAGTGGTGTTTATCAATTGTGTTTTATCAGTTGGTGCTCCANNGCTTCATCTACTTGGGTTTGCGTAGCGTTTGGATTCGAGATAACGTCAGCTGCTGCTGATACCGCCGTATCATACGCTTGTTTCTGAGCGTCTGTTCCGTTGTAGTACTTCGCATCCGTTGTTTTGGTGTTTTGCGCATCTGTTGTTGAAGCTGTTTTTAAGGCTTCTTTATCAGTTGGTGCTCCATCTAAGGCTTTTTTAGCCTCTGTAATGGCTTTGAGCGCTTCATCTACTTGGGTTTGATCCGCATTAGCATCAGCTATTACTGTTTGTCCATTTTTTATCGCTTCATCATATGCATCCCTCTTTGTTTTATCTGCATTATAATATTTAAAGTTTCCTTTAACAGTAGTTTCTTCTCCTACCGCTTTTCTTAACTCCGTCTTATTTCCTTTTTCAACTAACAAGCTTTTAGCTTCATCTAATTTGCGTTTTACTTCCTCTACTTTTTGTAATACTTGACTGACCTCATCTTTAGTTGCATTTCCTTGTTTGGCTAAAATAGTCCTTAGTTCTTCTTTTAATGACCGAATGTCCTGATTGTACTTATCAAACTCTTCATTGTATTTATCAATGCTTTCAGGCGTTTTATTTTCTGTTGATACCTTTTTCAACGCATCAACTTGCGCAGATAGATTAGTCTTTTCTTCATTTGTTGCCGCAGGTACTAAAGCTTCTTGTTTTGCTAAAAGCGTTGAAAACGCCTTTTTATAGTCTGCTGTTGTTTTTAACTGTCCAGTAAGAAGATTACGTACTTTTTCAAGTTCAGCTGTATATGCATTGATAGTATCGTCCGTTTTCCCTGCCTTATCAGTCGTTTCCGTTTCAAGTAATTTATCATAAATTCTTTGTAAGAGGTTCTTCGCAACTATACTTGTATCTTGATTTACATTGAAGTCCAATCCAGTAATAGGTAAAGAGTACTGTAAATAAGATGAATTATAACTCATACCAGCTTGATGTTTGTTTTCCAAACTAATTCTCACCTTATATGAAGTTACTCCCTTTGGTAAATTAATTTCTCTACTTGTAAATGTCCCTCCTGTTGCATTCGGTCTATTTTCAGTTAAAGCTAATTTTTCTTCTATCTGTTCTTTTGAAAGACTATTAGCACTAAAAGTCTGATTTTTTGCATTTCCATCTCTTGCAGCAACTACTTTCATTTCAGGACTATTCACGTTTTTTTCTGGTGAGACTACTGCCGTATAAATTAACTGTTCATTGCCATTTTCAATACTGAACACTTCTACTTTATATTTAGCTTTTGATCCATTATTATCACCAGTATAACCCGTTTTAAAGTTCACTGTTACTTTTGTTCCTTCATTCGAAGCATATGCTTTAAAAGTTTTTTCAATTCCATCAAACCACTTAGCTGCTCTCGCTGTTTGTGCACCGGGTTCATTATTTTCTAAATAGGGTTTATCATCATAGACTGGTTCGTCTCTATTCTGTTTAGTAACTAATTTTGATAGTAATAAAATATATTCACTACGTCTATCAAACGATTGCTCCCTAACCCAAACCTGATTAGTTCTAGTAATATTTACTGTATATGCTGGGAAAACTCCAGCTTCAGTTTTTCTAGCAATCGCAAATTTCCCATTTTCACCTACTGCTTTCCATCCACCAAATTCTTTAATTTCAGCAACACTACCCTTTGCAATATTTTTTCCATCCCCTAATGCATCCATATTTTGAATTTTTTTATTATTCTCAATAACTTCAGGCAATGCTTTTAACTTATCTGCTAACGTTTTTAAATCCGCATTCTCTGCAGGTGCTGTGTAAGTCTGGTTTGCTGATGGATCAGTATCCGTTGTTGTCCCATCTGTTCGGAATGGATTGTTTCTATCTAGGGCTTGTCCATTACGTGAATCATGTTTTCCTGAGTTTGCGATAGAGTTGGTTCCTGTAGCTTTCTCAGTATTGCTGGCTTTCTTACCGACAGTCGCTTTTCCTTCTGTGGTATCTAGTTTAGGACTTTCCACTTGCGCTTTAGGCTTACTACGTAAACCGCTGCTTGCTGTCATAAAGAGTCTTCTATAAGCTTTTGTCAACTCCTCTTGACTTGTGGCTGTTGTTAGGGCAAGTTTTGCTAATTCTAAATGTTCTTTAAGGGTTGCGACACTTTCATCTGTCTTAGTCGCATAGCTACCTGAGGCTAATTTAGCATCAATTTCTGCTACGTAATCTTCTAGCTGTTTTTTATCCAAGTCAGATGTAGCTTTTTCTTCTGCTTTTTCTGTTGCTGAAGCAGTCGATGATACTACTGGCGCTGGAGTGGCAGTAGTAGATGTTTCTTCTTTCTCTTTTGAAACAGTAGGTGATTCGACTGATGATGCGCTTGCATCAGTAGATGTTGGAGTAGTTGTTTCTTCTTGATCTTTCGGAGCAGTAGTCTCACTGCTACCAGAATTTCCATCCAACTGACTGACTACTGGAGTCGCCCCGTAGGTTCCATTCTGGACATCTGGGTCTTTCAGTGGTGAGCCTTGTCTTCCCTCATTAGTTGGGGTTACACCTTGCTCTGTAGCAGACACTGTCCCATTTCCTGGAAACATGAACAAGGCTGCTACTGCAACACTAGCAGCTCCAAAACTAACCTTACGAATCGAAAACCGCAAGCGTTTTTCTCTATCTTCATTACCTTTATAAAACATATATCATTTTGCTCCTTTTCCGATAATTATCGGTTAATATATAATGGAAGGACAAATAAAAAGCCCCCCCTAAAATATTTATGCATATTTTAGACTGGCATAATTCATTATACTCTTTTTTGTTTTATAAATCAAATGTTATGAACTAAGCTTGATATGATGCATCTTATCCAATTCTTCTGTTTCACGCGAAACACCCTGCGCTAGGCAAGGTGTTCTTGTTTTTATACTCAATGAAAATCAAAGAGCAAACTAAGAAGATAGCCGCAGGTTACTCAAAACACTGTTTTGAGGTTGCAGATGGAAGCTGACGTGGTTTGAAGAGATTTTCGAAGAATATTAAACCCCAAATTATTCATATCTCACACTAACCAAACAATTCAAAAACCACCAGAAGAGCCTTAAAATACTGCCCTTCTGGTGATTTTCATTGATAGCTGAGTCTCGAAGAAGGTAGAGTTTAAATTGAAACTACTATCATACAAAACTCTTTGATCCTATTTATTTTTATCACAATTTTGATTTATAGTTCTCCGAATACCTTTTAAATGTGAAAGCATTTCATTGGAGCTTTGAAAAATACATACACTGTTTTTATTCGTATGTTAACTTGATAGAATCTTTGTCTTCAAGCATTTTTTTAATGTTAACGACAGGCAATATGAAGTTGGGGAACTCATTACCCCGAGTAATCATATCAGATACGATAGGCCGAATATAGGACCAAAGAATTGCTAAGCCATTCTCTTTAAGAAAAGTTTCAAAATCAATATCAAATTCTGTCTCATCATATATAAATGAAAATTCTCCAACAATATCTACAATAAGCTCAAAAGCAGAATCATCTGAATCTATATTTCCTTGCTTTGTTATCAAGTTAACATAAGCAAGGTTTTCAGATTTTCTTATTAAAATCTGTGCAGACAATTCAGGATGTAAATTAATAGTACTATTTGTTTGGTCAAAAGTAGGATTTCTTCGGTATGATACTTCATTTAAAAAATAATCTTTAAATTGTAAAGAGGACATTAAGCTGCCACCTCACTATTTTCTTTTGTTGTAATTAAGTTTTCAGAATCTATTGGTAAATATGAAAAACATGACTTCTTGTTTTTTATATTATATTCAGGCATTGCATTTACTTTAGTTACAGAATTCAAATCATCAAACTCTTTTTGATTATTTAATTGAGGAGTAAAATGGATTTCATCTTTATATTTTTTAAGACTTCCTGATATATTCAAATCATAATCAAATTCATTGTTTACTGAATAAATTTTGTTGGCCTTAATATTTTCAACTAATTCTTGGAACATTGGAGAATCCATCAAAGAAAATTCTTCAGTTCCTAAAAAGTTTGACAATAAACTCATAAAAGCCTCCTTATTTATAAAATGTTTGTAATACAATTTAAATCACGGATACAAATTTCCTCTCCATTCTTTCCGTCAATTACTGGTAAAGATGGAATAGCAGTATATGTTTTGGACTGCACTGCTTCATAATTCTTCCCATGCTGAGACGCTAAATCAAGCAACAGTTCAATAATTAATCCTTGATTTTGGTTAAGAAGAGTAGCTCTATTTTTGGCTCCGCTACCTGAAATACCTGCAATCTCACGTTCAATTTGAATAGATGCCGCTTGTCGATATTCCTCTAATAACCTTTGGTTTTTTGGGTTATCTAAAATAAAAATCTTATCTATAGATTTTAGGGTGATTTTAGCATGAATTAACTCAGGCCTAACCCCAGGTTTGCTTAGTTCAAATGACTTATACTTTGCGACATAAGCAGAAGCAATCGTTTTACCAGTATCTTTGTTAAAAGGTAGAAAAAAGTAAATACCATTACCCAAATCGTTCGGATGTCTCTGTTTATGAATACCAGGTTTATATTTCTCATAAGAAAACCCAGCAGATAGAATCTTTTCTTTCCTTTTATTGGTGGTGCCGTGCCACCCACTATATTGTAGCATAGAACCTCCTGATGAAGCTACTAGCTTAATTATACTGTTAAAGCTTAGATAATTCAACTATTACGGGCTTTTTTGAAAAAATTCTAGCGATTTCCAGAACGTAACTGAGCATTAAGACAATAACTACCTCACCTTATCATGCCGAAATTATCGGATTTTATCAGAATTAAAACCCCATAAAATCGGGCTTTTTTGAAGAATAGAGTGAATTGGAACTAGAACAGTACACTTCGACTACTAAAACATTGCTAGAAATTAATTTGACTTTCCTAATCAATTTGTTCAAATCTTATTTCAATCTACTATAAAAAAACACAAGCCTAAGCCTGCGGAAACATTATCTATTCTAAATAGTCTTTTTCTGTTATGACTCTTAATCTAGTAGAATAATTCTGGAATGTTGAGAATTTAAAGCGTTTAGGATCTTCAAGTTTGTTTCTATCGTTCATTTCTAAAGCACGGTTATAGTCTATAATAGCTTTCACTAACTTATTGATTATAGCTTTATCATTATCCATTACTTTATAATAATCTTCGACTTTCCGAAGGCGAAAAGTGGTATTTAGTAAATAACTTTTATCTTCTAAAATCAATGTTTTACCAATATCTAATCCTTCAACATATCCTTCTTTTGCTGAATTTCTAAGCTTATACTTCAATTGATACTTTTTAGGAATGTAACTTCTAAATGGAATCAAGAAAGTTAGCCCCTGTATTTTGACAACAGTTACCGCAAATCCCCTTCCTTTATTCATTACTTTCTTCGTCTTAAAGTCATAGTCCATCGCTTGAATAAGGTCATAATCCTTGCACATTTTTAAATCAATTTGACCTAATTTTAACTTTTTGCTTTTCATTTCTATTCCCTAGATAAAAAGCTCACTAAAAAGTGAGCAACATTTCCAATGAGATACTTCTGTTGACGAGCGCGTCTCTCCGCCCCCTCATTGCCTCACGAAAAGGCTAGACGAATCGAAAGGAGGTGAGTTTTCCTGTTTTCAATTCTACTTATTTTTACACATTTTTTTAATTTTATCAAACAAAAAAACGCAAGCTGAAGCCTGCGAAAAGTTTTTTTATAACCATTTAATTTCTTTCACATCTGTTTTACGAACTTTAGCATATTTCTTAGCGCTTGTAAAATGTAGAGTAACCGGTTTAAACACTCCACTTTTATCTCTTCGTAAACCTAAAATTGCGGATCTTTTGTTTCTATCTTCAAAAAATATGACGTCCAACTTCATAGTGTTTTTAGATAAATCTTTGGCTAGGATACAACAACTTGTTATCCTAGAATAGAAGATATCACCGATAAAACTATACAAAGATATCCTTTCTATAACATCGTTGTACATGGGATTATTTTTATATTCTTCCAAAATAAAAACACCAGCTTGAATAGCAGGTATTGTTTGACTAGCATAATCTCGTGTGATTTTGTGCAAGCCAAATAAGTGATGTAAATCAGTCAAGCAAAAATCTACTTCGAAAGTCTCTAAATGCTTATAATTCGTTGATACTTGACATGTTTTTCCATCGAATTTCTCTTGATAATCTAAAATACAATCAAGTAATTTCAACGACAAACTCCATATTTTCTCAAAATAAAAAAAGCACGGGGCAGTTCTCACTACTGCCCAAAGTGGATGATTAGAGTCGGCTTCTCTAACTCCCTATGTTGTGCTTATTAGGCTTATCGCAAGGGAACAGTTTTTAGCTCTGCCAAGCCACATAGCGTGCTTACTACTATGTGTCCATGTCTCCATGGATTGCCGAGCGGTTTAACGACGTTTTGGGAGTCGGGATAACGAGAAAAGTGATACTTTTACGTTTTTTCCAACTTAATTATGACATCTTTCTTTAAAAAAGTCAATATTTATCGCTTTCTTTAACGAAAAAAATCCCACAAGAACGAATCCTGTGGGAAGATACACATTTTAGAAAAGCTTTCCTTTATTCTACTATTTTTCTTGTATTTTATCATTCAGTATGATAAAATACAAGTTTTTTGATAAAACAACTAAGAACTACTCGCTATCCCCTCTCACATCACCCTACATATCGTTTAACATACGACTGATAGTTCAGGGAAACTTCAAGGAGAACTTTTCTCTCATCCACTATGCAGGACTTACTATTTCATTTCTACTCCTATAGGCTCAATTTGACACTTTTCTTCTTCGAATTGCTCATATGCCTACTGAATAGTGAGTTCGATTTATCCAAATTTATTTTTGTCTATTTTGATGAACACTTCCACGAAGATAGTCTGAAAAAGAAGCCGCCCCAATTTTCCTTCTCTTTTTAAGCATATTATTCCAGATATGATTGCCCTCTTGTTCAGTAATAAATTGCGCTTTAAACGCTTCAACCAGTATATCTCCTGTTGTCATATGTTCTAAAGAAAATTCTTCTACATATGGTTTAACATCTCTTAGGTTATTACTTCCTAATATCCCATTATGCTTTTTCGCTAAGGAAATAGAAGCCGCTTCTCCCTTACCAATAACCTTGTTACTATCATGATTTCTTGTTAAATCTCTATATAATGCGTATTCTTCAGTTCCAATGTCTATGCTCACAATCTCAGCCGAACCCTTAGCTACTAACTGGTCTATCCTAGATTTTAAATGGGGGATTGTAGGTATATTGATTTCATCATACACCTCTTGTGGAATAACAATTTTACCCGAATAGAGCTTTTCTAAAAGATATTCAGTGCCAACCCATAAAAATGCTGAAATACAATCTGTATCAATAAATACACGACTAGTCAAACGACAACTCCCCCTCTTCATCTAGCCCATATACAATATCATATCTGAAAGCATCTAGTAGCAGTTCCTCATACTTCCCTTGCGAAATTCTGTTATTTTCTAAAAGTTGTTCAGTCGATTTAATATAGTGTCCTAATACCATTTCCTTTTTACTTTCTGACAAAGGACGATATAAACTTGTATCATAGCCTAATCTTGAAGCTGTCTCTATAACACTAATATCCATATTTTTAATTTCTTCTGCGTCAAGGTATCCATCATTCCGCAATCTATATAACATAGCTTTATGACTGATACCATAAAACTGACCTAATTTTATAATATCTTCTACTTCAAGATGAGTTCTATTGGCATTTTCTCTTATTTCCTCAACCATCCTATACAGTGAAGATGGGGAAATTAAAAAATAAGAAGCAAACTGATCCGCTTTTCTTTCAGTTTCATCTCCTTCACCAATCAAAATAAAACTGACTGAACTCTTCTTCACCTCATCATAATAAAGATGATACAGTTCATGTGCTAAAGAAAATCTTTGCCTTCCTAATGACATGTCTGAATTGATTACAATGAGACTGGACTGAGTTCCTTTATAACAGACTCCGCTAATATTCTTTCCGAGTCCATAAAATACCAGCGTCAAATTTTCTATCTTTTGTACCAATTTAAAAATATCTATCGGCGCTTCACCATCAGCTCCCAACTTTTTTCTAAGATTTGAAGCTTTATTACTTAAATCCATTTTATCAATCATTTATTTTGTCTCCAATAGCTGATCTATCTCAAATTGATTCAATACAATTTTATTGATTTTCGCTAAAACTTTAAGATCTTGGTCTACTATTTTATTTTTTCTAAACGATATTACACACTGTTGTTCAGCTTGTTCGCCAAACAAAAGATAGTCAACCGTACAGCAAAACAGGGCAGATAGTTTCTCAATAACATCCGACGTGATATTCCTTTCACCTTTTTCCATTTTGGCAATCATGCTTTGATTCAAAGACAAATATTCAGCAATCTTATCTTGAGTAAGATTTGAAGATATTCTAAGTTCTTTTATTCTTTTTCCAACATCACATACATTTATCATATTCATACACCTCTCATAAAAAGAATAGCACACTCTTGTCATAAAGTCAATTTTTTAAATAAAAAAATTATGACAAAACAAGGAAGTAATTTATTGATACTGCTTAAAAATCCAAAATTGATGATATTAAACTTATTTGATGAGTTCCTATCAAAAATCGTATCTTCAACCTCAAAACAGTACTTAAAGCTATCCGACTCGGTTTACATTGTCAAATTTAGATTTTATTTGAGCATAACTTTCTAATTTGCTTTTTGATTTTTATTTAATATAGTAGCAAAAATTAAAGGAAATATCTCCACAAGAAAACGCATACTATTAAGCTTTTTCAAGACCTAATAATATGCGCTGTTCTGATTTGAAAGACATTCCATTATTATTTTACTGTTATCAAGCCTTCAGGCTCGACTGTAAATTCTGGTTTGTCTGCTATCGTGCCATCTTCTTTAAGGTAATACCAGCCATCATTTGATTTGACAAAGGCATTAGAAACCATGTCCCCATTTTGACTATCAAGATAGTACCAAGTCTCCTTGTATTTGATCCAGCCTGTTTTCATAGCACCTTCTCCATCGAAATAGTACCACTTCTCAGCGATTTTCTTCCAGCCTGTGGCCATTTCCCCTGATTGGTCAAACCAGTACCAATTGCCATCTGTGTGCTTCTTCCAGCGGTCTGCAAGCATATAGCCTGAGCCGTCGAAATAGTACCAAGTGCCGTTAATTTTCTCAAACTTATCTTTTGGATAAGAGCCGTCTGAATGTACATACCAGGTACCAGTATCGTTCTGTTGCCATCCTGCTTCAATCGTCAAGCCGTTTTCAATATCCTGCTTGAATTGCTCACGGCTAATACCCCATTTGGCAAGATAAGGATAGGGGTCAATGTGATCTGAGTTATTATCGGGTTGGTTATTGGTGCAGTATTCGTGTGTCTTGATACCTGCTAAATCAGCAGTATCAAGCGTTTTCGGTATCCCAGCCTCGTCCGCTAGATTACGCAAGAGTTCGATATAGAGACGATAGTCAATCAGAAACTCTTCTTTTGATTCATGGCTTTCAATCAGTTCAACTTGTGCATAACCTTCTGCATTCCAACCGCCCCCAACATCCCAGGCACCATTATCAACAGGTCCTACCTGCATAACACGACCATTACCGACTACGTGTGAAAAGAAGCCCAATTCAGGATCTTTTCTGTAATGGTAGTCAGCCTCATTTTGAACCGTTGAGTTGCGGTTGCCTGTGGAATGGGCATGGACTTGCCTATATGGTTGCACGCCGACTTGAGGCAAATCTGTTCTTAATTTACTCACATCAATTTCCATATTCTACTCCTTATCAATTAAGACAACTCATTTTTTACAATCCAGAACTAGAAACTCCTTTATTTCTACCTCACAAAGAAGACAAGCTTAGTCACGATTGGGCTTATAGATAGAACTGATTAAATCAGATCAAAGCGCACTATTCCGATATTGTGAATAGGATTGACAAAGTCTATATTCTATCTACAATAACACCCCAGACTAAAAAGCTTTTCAAAAGTACATTTTTACAGTCTCTATATATCCTGTTCATAAATACTATACTTTATTATATCATATAAAAAAGTCAAAAGTCTGTTAAACTCTATTTTCAACACCAAACTAAACACAAGTTTTTTCGATTTTCACTAGAGGAAAGAGATTTTATTCAGCAAATCGAGCTATGATGACACTTTTGTTGCCAATATGGTCTTGCCTTCTTTTATCAAGGGGTGACGAAACAGTGAGAAATACAGTTGAATGGTCATGGCAACCCAGATAAGGGGTTCGCAAAGAATAACTCCCTTATAGCCTGCCCAAGGGATAATCAGGACCACAAAAGCGATTTTCCCGATTAGTTCTATAAAGCTGGAAACCAGCGGAAGGATTTTTTGCCCCAAACCCTGCAAGCAATTGCGATAAATCAGCAAAAGACTCAAAATAGGATAAAAGGCTGAACTGATTTGCAAGTAGAGGCTTCCATTTTCTACCAAGTAACTATCCGTCGAACTAGCCAAGAAGGAAACCAAGGCTGGACTGGCAAAAAAGAGGAAGACACAAACAAAAACTGCCCAGGACATACTTAAACGACTGCCTATTCGAAGTCCTTGAACAATGCGGTCTGGGCGCTTAGCACCTAAATTCTGAGAAGCAAAGGTCGTCATCGAAGCAGAAATAGCGGTCATAGGAAGAAGGGCGAAAGCCATAATGCGGCGAGCCGCCGTCTGGGCACTAATAATTACAGCACCAAAGGTATTAACAGAAGACTGTAAAATCACACTGCCGATAGATACAATTGAACTCATCAAGCCCATAGCCAAACCTTGCTCCAAGAGATCCGCGTATAAGGCCTTGTCCCATTTGAAATGCTTGAGTTGAGGCAAAAGTTCTGGCACACTCTTACGGATATAATAAAAACAGAGAACCGCTGATAAGCCTTGCGAAATGATGGTAGCAAGTCCCGCGGATTGAACTCCCAGATGCAGTTGTGTAATAAAATAGAGATCCAGAACCACATTGACAAGAGCAGAAAAAATCAAAAAACCAAGCGCTGCCAAACTGTCCCCAATGGACCGCAACAAACCTGCAAAAAGATTATAAGCAAAACTGACACCAACACAGGTCACAATCATAGAAATATATTGATAGGACTGGGGAAGAATTTCTGCAGGAGTATCTAGGTATTGCAAGAGAGGATACAAACCAAGAAAGCCCAGCAGCATAACTACAACACTCAAAAGAGCACCTAAAATCCAGGTGGCTGCTACTGCTTCCTTAATTTTTATAAAATTCCGAGCCCCGTAATAACGGGCAATGACAATTCCCATGCCATTGCCAACACCAAGAGTGAATCCTACAATCAGGTCAAAAATTGCTGTCGTCACCCCTACTGCAGCCAAGGAATCTTGACCCAGAAATCGCCCAACAATCAAGACATCAGCAGTGTTATAGAGCTGTTGAAAAATATTAGACAGCAAGATTGGGAAGGCAAAACTCACAAGCGAGGGAAGAATCGGACCATGAATCAGGTCCACTGTTCGTTTTTTATTCATAAGGCTATTATATCAGCTTTCTAGCAGAGCGACAAGAAACAGCAAACTATAGATGATCTAAAAACTTGAATCAAAAATCGAAAAAGTAGCGGATTTCTCCACTACTTTAACAGCTTATTCTTCAATTTCGATTTCAAGTTCATCGCCTAGGTCAAGTGTGACTTCTTCATTCACAGAATCTGCTTGAACTGCTTCATCTTTTTTGTTTTCAGTATCTTGTTCTGAAGCTTCTTCTCCATCAATCAAGCCAAATTTAGAACGGACTTGCTTATCAATTTCATCAAAGATTTCTGGGTGCTCTGCCAAATATTTCTTAGCATTCTCAGAACCTTGCCCAATTTTTTCATCTTTGTAAGAATACCAAGCTCCTGCTTTTTTGATGATATCCAAATCGCTTGCAATCTTCAAGAGTTCACCAGTCTTAGAAATTCCTTCTCCGTACATAATTTCAACTACGGCTTCCTTAAACGGTGGAGCTACCTTATTTTTTACAACCTTAATCTTAGTTTCTTTACCAACATTGGTTTCTTTTTGGTCACCAGTTCCCTTAATTTGTGTATTACCACGAACATCCAAACGCACTGAAGCATAGAATTTCAGAGCACGTCCACCAGGTGTTGTTTCTGGATTTCCAAACATCACTCCAACTTTTTCACGCAATTGGTTGATAAAGATGGCAATTGTTTTGGTTTTATTGATAGAGGCGCCAAGTTTACGCATGGCCTGACTCATCATACGGGCCTGCAAACCAACGTGGCTATCTCCGATATCTCCATCAATTTCCGCACGAGGTACAAGGGCTGCAACTGAGTCGACCACGACAAGATCTACAGCACCTGAGTCAATCAATTTTCCTGCAATTTCAAGACCTTGCTCTCCTGAGTCTGGTTGTGACAAGAGCAATTCGTCAATGTTGACACCAAGGGCCGCAGCATAAGCTGGATCAAGGGCATGTTCCGCATCGATAAAGGCTGCAATCCCACCTTCTTTTTGCGCTTGTGCAACTGCATGAAGGGCAACCGTCGTCTTACCAGATGACTCTGGCCCATAGATTTCGATGATACGTCCCTTAGGATAACCACCTGAACCAAGGGCAATGTCAAGAGCCAAAGAACCTGAGCTCATCACTTGCACCTTTTGCTCGGCACGTTCACCCAAACGCATGATTGATCCTTTACCAAAGTCTTTCTCAATCAGTTTAAGAGCGTCATTCAAGGCTTTTTCACGTTCAGCCCCAAATTTTTTTGAAATTTCATCTAATTTTTTTGGTTTTTTCGCCATTCTATTCTCCTACATTCTAATGGTCCTCAGACCTATCTACTATTATATCAAAAGTTAGTCACTTAATAAAGCCTTGCGAACTAGGTTAAAAGCATGCATAACCGCAATATGACGTACATCTGCTCGACTTCTGCCTCCAATATTCACCTTGATAACCTCAGTTCCTTGCTCTTGCGCCAAGCCTATGAAGACTGTCCCAGCTGGGTGCCCTTCTAGGATATCTGGTCCTGCCACTCCAGTCAAACTAAGGCCAAAATTAGATTGAGTCTTGCTTCGTGCCTGCTCAGCCATCTTCTGAGCTGTAAATTCAGACACAACACCCTGTTCTTCCAAATCCTTGACAGGAATATCCAACATCTTTGATTTTTCCTCCAGGCTATAGGTTACAAAACCACCTTTAAATATACTTGAAGCACCCGAAAAATCCGCTACAGTAGCTTGGAAAAGACCTGCCGTCAAACTCTCTGCAGCCGTGATGGTTTTCCCTTGTTTTTTCAGTTCCTCTATCACAATGCTGGCCAAGCTGGACTCTTCCCCATAACCATAACAAAGGTCTCGTAAAGAAAGAGCTTCAAAGGTCTGGCGATCCAAAATTTGATGTTCCAAAATATCCAACGCTTGATTCGCCTCTTCTTGACTGCTAGCCTTTGTTGACAGACGCAGAGTGACTTCTCCTGTCTTAGCATAGGGGGCCAAGGTCGGATCTGTCTGATTATCAATCAAATCAGCCAAAATCGTAACCAGCTGACTTTCTCCAATTCCAAAGAAACGAAGAACTCGGGAATACAGCTTGCTCCCTGTCATCAACTTAGGTAGAAGTTGGTTTAAAACCATAGGCTTCAATTCACTTGGTGGACCTGGAAGGACAACGTAGGTCACTCCATCTACTTCTAGTATTCCTCCCACAGCCAGCCCCGTTTCGTTTGGCAGTGGAGTCGCTCCTTCTACAATTTGGGCTTGTCTTTCGTTATTCGGTGTTCGGGCATAATCTGGTCGCTGGGCGAAAAAGACATCTAACTTCTCCTGAGCCTGAGGATCGAAGACTAATTCTTTCCCTAAAAATTTAGCTAGAGTTTGTTTGGTCAAATCGTCCTCAGTTGGTCCCAAACCGCCTGTCAAAATCACCAGACTGCTACGTTGACTGGCAATCTCAAGCAAAGCCAAGAGACGAGCTTCATTGTCTCCTACAGCCGTCTGAAAATATACGTCTACCCCAATCTCTGCTAGTTTTTCCGATAAAAACTGGGCATTGGTGTTGACAATTTGTCCTGTCAAAATCTCTGTTCCAACAGCAATGATTTCTGCTTTCATGTTTCCTCCTACCTATCTATTCGTATTTTTTTGAAAAAATCGCAGGAAATTTCCCACGATTGATTTTTTATTTGTATCAAAAGTTAATTATCTTCATCACCAACAGGGGCTCTGCCAAATAAATCTTCAAATAAGACCGCATTGGTTTCAAGCTGAGTGACTTCTTCTTGTCCCAAAGAACGTCGGAGTAGATTTTGCATTTCCAACATATGGGCTCTCGAAACAATCTGGTAAGAAACACCTTGAAGCATCTCTCCTTCACCCTGCAACTGCTGAGTTTCAATGGTTTTAAATGAATCTTTATAGCCTAGCAAGTTAGGGATACTTTTTGCAGACAAATCAATATTGGTCTGCATATTGTCACTCAAAGCTTTTAGAATCTCTTGATAATGACCAACGCTATTTAAACTGAGGGCTTTTTCCATGACTTTTTGAATAACTTCACGTTGACGTTTTTGACGACCATAATCTCCCTCAGGATCTTGGTAACGCATTCGTGCATAGACTAGGGCTTCTTCTCCACCAATATGTTGCTCCCCAACACCGATAGAAATGGTATTAAATTCTTCTTGGTCACTGATAGAAATTGGGAAACCTAGGGTATTATTGACTGTAATACCACCTACTGCATCCACTAGTTTTTGCAACCCTTTCATATTGACCATCACATAGCGATCAATATGGATATTCATCATTTTTTGAATAGTTTCTATAGCAAGCTCTGCTCCACCATCTGCATATGCTGAATTCAGTTTCGCTTCATGAGCTTGACCATTCCCTGATTCAATGCGGGTCAGAATATCCCGCTCTAAACTCATCATTGTTGTTTTTTTCGTTTTAGGATTCACTGTCATCAAGATCATGCTATCACTTCTACCGACCCAAGTTTCAGTTCGTTCAGCATTTCCGGTGTCCACTCCCATTAACAGAATAGTTAGAGGTTCAGTAGCTTCAATAACCTTGGTTTCTTCGCCGATTTTTTTATAGGTTTTAGCTAAGGCTTCTGTCCCTTGTTGATAAATAGTATAAGCAAAAATACCTGCTCCTACTACAGTTACAGAAAGTAAAGCTAGCACCATTCCAATAATTTTTTTAACCATATTTCTACTAATCTATCAGTTTACCCATCAAGTAAACATCGATAAATTTCCCTTCTTCTATATATGCTCCACGCTCTTGGCGACCTTCAATTACAAAGCCATGCTTTTGATACAGATGAACTGCTGCTTGATTACGAGTTTGGACAGTCAGCTGGAGACGACGCAGAATGCCACTTGCTTGTGCCCATTCTATCGCTTCCTCTAGCAACAAACTTCCCAATCCATTATTCCAATATCTTTTTCCAATCACAATAAAGAGATCTCCAATATGACGGACTCTCTTGCGCTGGTCAGCTGTAATATTTACAATACCAGCAATTTTATCATTTAAGAATGCAAGTAAGGTTATCTGATTGTCCGAACTAGCTTGCTTGTTGAGGAATATTTCCATCTCCTCACTGGTCAAGAGAATACCATCTCCGTCTAAGCTGGTAAAATCTGTCTCCAAACTCACACGATTTAAAAAGGCCACTAATTCAGCTGCATCTTTAGGCTCTGCTTCTCTAATGAGCAATTCATACTCCATGTTGAAGCTCCTCTAAAAGCTTTTCTGCACGCAAACCCTTTGCCTGAAAATTTAAACGACGTCCATCTGCTTCTTTTAGAATTTCCAATTCTAAATAAGTATCTGGTAAGGCATCACCTAAGAGATTTCCCCACTCGATAACAGTCACTCCGCCACCAAAGAGAAACTCATCCAAATCGATAGAATCCGCATCTCCTTCAATACGATAAACATCTAGGTGATAAAGTGGCAGTCTGCCTTCATACTCTCTTACGATAGTATAGGTGGGACTTTTAATCATTTGAGAAATCTGTAAACCTTTAGCAAGTCCTTTAGTAAAGGTCGTTTTACCTGCGCCCAGTTCTCCAGTTAAGATTAAAACATCATTCTTTTCTAATAAATGACCCAAACGCTCCCCTAAGGCTTGCAGTTCTTCTTCATTTTTTGTGTACATATTCTTATTATACCAAAAACTTTTCTTTTGTGTCTATTTTCCTGCTAAACTTATACTCAATGAAAATCAAAGAGCAAACTAGGAAGCTAGCCGCAGGCTGTACTTGAGTACGGCAAGGCGACGCTGACGTAGTTTGAATTTGATTTTCGAAGAGTATTACCATCATAACATCCATAAAAACAAGCCTTCTCTAAAAGAAAATGAGCGTAGCAATGACCAATACAAGATCTCGGAAAATATGACCATAAAAGGAAACTTCCTTCTTAACAGAATTTGGGACAAGATAGGCTGCAAAAAACAAACCCAGTCCAATATAAATCAGAAGAGAGACAATGGTCATTGGATTTCTTAAGAAAAGAAGTGTTGCTAAAACAGTCACCAACACTGTCTTTTTTCTGTCTAGCATAGCAAGCAAATCGCGCATGTATTTTTTCAAGGGTAAAAAAATCAGCAAATCTAGCCCAAATAGAAAGAAAAAGGATGGCAATAAAAAGTCAACTAATTCTTGCTGCAACGTATTTTTGATGAACAAGTTATCTGACAGGACAAGAACAGCTCCTAACAAATTAATTAAGAGCAGGATACTGTAAAGAAGCTTCACCGACTGCTTACTGGCTAGGACACTATGGACTTCTTGCTTACGGGTATAAAGATAATTTACTCCAGCACAGATTCCTGAAACGAAGACCATACTTCCGATGAAAAAAGCTGTACTTTGTTTAAAGGACAAGATGCATTCCTTCCATAGGAAACAGCTACTCAAACTGATTTGAATTAAAGCTAACAAAAATAAGATTCTCATTGATTTCATCTTTTCTCTCCCTTCCTACCAATCATTATACTAGGAGAAAAGAGAGAACTGTTTCTAATCTTCTCAAATGTCTTTTTAAGACGCTAAACAAACACCAGAGACTAATACTCAATGAAAATCAAAGAGCAAACTAGGAANNACACTGTTTTGAGGTTGCAGGTAGAGCTGACGTGGTTTGAAGAGATTTTGGAAGAATATAAACTTGAAATAAGGCTGATAGTATTCATTTCACTATCAGCCTTACAGGTTATTTAACGTTTCAGAAAAACTATAATGTCAAGATTAACTAAACAGTACCTAATTCCTTCAAATAATTTTCTATCTTCATCAACATTAAAGGATTGTTATAAATCTTACATAACTCTCTTGCTTCTATATAATAATTTTTGACTTGTTCTTTGTCTAGAAATTTGGCTCCAGCATTTCCTACAAGAATAAGTAGAGGAGCCAGTTGGTAGCTTGTCTGTCTTTGTTTACAGAGTTCAATCGTCTCAAGAGCTTCTTGGATGGCTTCATTATATTTTTCCTTTGATACTAGGTAGTGAGCGTAGTTGTAACGAACTCTGATGTAGCCAAATAAAAATTCTTGATGCTCAAAATTTTTTGTCTGATATAACTCCATCAAATGAGAGTAGTTTGCCTCATATTCTTGTTCACGACCCACTAAGGAATAGAAATTAGATAGAGTATTCAAGGCCTTTAAATAAATCAGAGTATTTGAGGCTACTTTTAATAATATATTTTCCAATGAAGAAATAGCCTCACGCTTACTGTCATATTGATAGAAGTCAATAATAGCTTTAATCCATTCAAGGTAAGTTCGGTCTTCTAGTGTTAGAAAAGTACTTCGTTCAATCTCTATTCTATAAAGATATTCTAAATCGTCATAATTTCTGTCATCTAATAGTCGAGCAGATAATTGCTTGAAATTAGAGAGGTTAGATTTAATTTCAATTTGTTCATTAAAAAAATAATCTAATGGCACTTCGAGTCGTTGGGAGAGTTTGAACAAAAGGTCTGCGGAGGGAATGAAATGCCCTCTTTCAATTTTACTAATCTGGCTTTGTTCACAAATTCCTTCTGCAAGAGTTTGTTGGGAGAGTCTCAACTCTTTTCTTTTCAATCTGAATTTCTCTGCGAGTGTATTCATTAAAGATAATAAACCTTCCTATTTGCTTAATTTCATTATAAAATTTTTAGTTCAAAATAGCAAGTTAAAGAAATAAATAATTCTTTATGGTAATAAATAAAAAAAAAAGTCAAAAATTACATAAAAATGCTTGTCTAAATAAAATATATCTGTTAAAATAAGGATAATAAAAAAGAAAAGGGTTTCACGAATGAAGAAAAATCGTGGAATTCAAAAATTAGCTATATTAGCATTACTAGGTGTTTTTACGTTTAGTAATACAATTCCTTACCAATAGTTTATTAAGAAGAATAAACTATTGGAGATTCGAGTCCAATCACAAAAGAAGTCCAATGGTCTTGATGTTGGGAAGGCTGATTGGTTGATTAAATGATGAAAATACTATTAACTATATAGTATTTCTGTTTTATCTAACTTTTAATTAGAAAGAAGGGATTCCGATGTACTAGGGTGTGAGTTGTTGATATTTCTAAATGCAGTCATTGTTATTGTTAGATTTTAAGTGAAAGAAGTGAGGGCTTTACGATGAAGAAAAGCATAAAAAAAATAATTACAACATCTTTACTTACACTGACTTTAGCTGGTGCAGGTGGTTCGATTGTTTCAGCTGCAACAGTTTGGTATAAAGGTACTGCAGTTTATTGGAATTATGGTCGTACTGCTGGTCTTTGGAGCTATTCAAATGTTCAGTCTAGTGTTTACGAACACTCAGCAACTGCTAACGGGTCATTCTCAGGCTGGCAATCACCTGGAATAGAAGAACATGTTTCTAAATTCATTGGAACTGTACAGTTGAATGTTACTGGAATTGTAGGTAAGTACTTATGACATACAAAAACATATTATTAGGTAAAATGAGATACTTAATCCTGTTTTTGATTACCATCCAGAGTGTCTTACTTGCTCTGGTGGCAATTTTTTTAGCAGGTTTACAGTATCAACAGTCATGGCAGAGTTATAATCATCATTCCGGGACCGTAACAGTTTATCTTCAGAAGTTAACAGAAGAGCAATCACAAGATGTATTTAATTATTTTTTAGAACAGAGTGACTTGTCCATATGGACAAAACGTTCTGAAAGTAGTGATACAGGAGAAGGTCTAAATAGGATTTATATAGACATCCTTGGCAGCTCTGCTGGTTTTTCAGATTTTGAAAGTACGGGTAAAATAGTAGTCTCACAACAACAATTTGCAGATTTATTATCTCATAGTGATAATAGTATGACTATTGGACTTGACAAAGGCTCAAATAATATGCTTTTCGAGCTTCCAGATTTATTATTTAGCACACCTGTAGTCATTGAACGATTAGATTATACTTTCCAAAACACTAATACGATCAATGGGATATACCATATCAATGGTCTCCACGATGCTGTCTCAAGAGATAACTTTCTGTTGCATCTTTCAAAGATGTCAGGTATTTCTGTTGAGGATTTGACAAAAGAAAGTTTTGGAAGTAGTACTGATCAGGGAATTTGGGGAATAATACTTGCTATCAGCATCTTAGTAAATGCCTTCATTTTACTGATTCTATTCTTAATCTGTGTTCTTCAATCCTTTAAACATTTCGGAACATTGATTCTTTTAGGATGGGATAGAAAAGAATTATGGTCTGCTTTTTTCAAAAATTCTCTACTATTTTCAATCTACATTATTCCAATTATCTCTTTATGTAGTTGGTTGTTGTCAGGCTGGTCTAGTTTTGGTTTATCATCGTTTATTCTAGTTTTTGCTGGAGTCAGCCTCTCAGTCTTGTTGCTACTATTGATATTCATTATTCCAACGATTATTGTTTATTCGGTTTCTCCATTAGCCGCAATTCATAAACGATTACCAATGAAGCCTTTAATGGTAACCTGCTTGTTACTCTATACCTTGGTAGCTGGTTTGTTAATCGCAGTCAGTTACTCTTTAGATGCTCCAACGAATCAGTTTATTGAGAATATGAAAGTATCTAGGGAGTGGAAAAATGTTGAAGATATGTACGTTATCTCCAGCTTTGTTGAGGGAGATGATGTAGGTACATATGCAGGAACTACAAATTCCCTTGAGCGTAGTATGTATAACTTTTACCAGCGTATATCTGAGCTTCCAGGTGTCTATATTGCCCAAGGAAAATTTCTTAATCAGGAGTACCTTGATGCAGTCTATGGGACATACCAACATGTCCCTAAAAAACCATTTTGGTATTTGAAATTCTCCTATAATTACCTGCAAGAGTTAGGTATTCCCCTAAGTGATGAGGAGTTGCTAGAGATGAGGAATGGTACTAGACTTTATCTTCTACCTAACACGCTCAATACAGAAGAACTTGAGGCGATGAAGGCTTATTTACAGGAAAGTGTCACTGTAAAACCGGGAGATTTACAAACTAATTTCACAGAAAATCCGAAATTTATGTTCAAGGTTTACCAACCGTCTCGACCAATATTTACTTGGTCAGATTCCATTTCTTATGGTACAACTAGTGAGAATCCAGTTATTTTTGTCTCAACACCAGAGAATCTATATTTCATGGAGTCGGCAAACTTAGTTGTCAGCGGCTATAATGGTCTTTTGAAGATTCGTGATAGGGAAACAATGGAACAGGTAGTGTCCGTTTTAGAAACAGAATTTCCAGATTTAACGGATAATCGGTTGAGTTTTACAACTGTCAAGAACTTTATCAATGGTCTTCAAAAAGATCTGAGTTATACATTTTATCTTTTCGGCACGATTATAGCGATTATCATCATTACGATGATGGCTATTTTCTGGAGTTTTGTCTTAATGTACCGCTTGTTATTTGAAGAAAAATTGTATGTTCAATACTTTATGGGATTCTCACCATGGAAAAGATATATTGGTGTGGTTTCTCTCATTATTAGTTTTTCTGTGATGGAACTAATCGTTTCTATCTTGGTGGGTTCTAAGTTGGGAATAGTCATGACACTAGCTACATTTGCTTTTCAGATAATGCTTCTTTACTTCAGTTTGTTCCGTAAAGAAGGAGAGAGTATCATACAATCATTTAAGGAGTAATCTCATGTCTAGAATTTCAGTACAAAATGTATCAAAACAATTTGGTTCAAGAGAAATTTTCAAAGACTTAAGCTTTGATATTGAGGAAAATGAATTTGTAGCTTTAGTAGGACCTTCTGGTTCTGGAAAATCGACTATCCTCAATATGATTGGACTATTGGATACTGTTGACAGTGGTAAAATCCTAATCAACGGAAAAGTTTTGCCTAAGGTAAATTCGCAATCAGCAGTTCATTATCGAAGGAATGTCATCAACTATCTTTTTCAATCCAATGCACTCATTTCTACATCTAGTGTGAAAGATAACCTGATGCTTGCCATGACTTTTTCGAATTTCTCTAGACAGGAGAAAGAGCAGAGAATCAAGGAAACGCTAGAATTTGTTGGTCTACAAAATCGGTTAAATAGTAAAATCAATGAATTATCGGGAGGTGAACAGCAGAGAATTGCGATTGTGAGAGCTATTTTAAAGCCCGGAGATATTGTCCTAGCAGATGAACCAACCGGATCGTTAGATCCTGAAATGTCTCAAAAAGCATTCGATTTGATTCGAACTTTGAGAGATCAATTTGGTAAAACAATTTTGGTTGTTACGCATAACATGGAGCAAGCACGGCAATGTGATAGGATCATTTCACTGGAGTCGGTTCTTGTAAATTAACTCAACCATTATTAGCACTTGATACGGTTACTTCTATCAATAGTTTAGTAAGCTTGTTAGTTTATAGAGGTCAGGGGTATTTCTGCCCTCCGTTTTAGAATAAGGAATGCACTATGAAAAAATTATTTATACTCATATCCAACCTGCTTGCTAGTTTGTTCTTTGTTTGGGTATTTACCATTTGGACTGATACATATGTCTCCTATTATTACCCCAACGTTGTTGTACGTGATTCTTCCCCTGAAACAACTTTTCAGCATGTTGCTACACGCTTGGAAAAACTAGCAGAAGAAACGGATAGCTTTATTGCGATTCAACACCAAGATCCTAACTCAGAAGGTACTCCAGTGTTTTCTTATACAACCTTTGGGAACGGAAAGTTGCCTGATGGGCTACAGGAAAAAAATCTAGAAAATGCTCAAAGTAGTAGTGTTGAAACAAACTATTTTGTATTCGATGGAAACCTAGATATTCACTTGCTAAGGGAGGAGCTAAGCCAACTTGGCTTGACTAACATGCACCTGACAATTCCATCTAAACTATCTACGTTAATGGCTATCTTTAGTAATGGATTTCAGTTAATCAGTTTATTGATTTTCATCTTAACCTTTGGAGCACTGACTTTAATTAGTCAAATTAGCCAATTACGGTCATCGGGCATTCGCCTCATTTCAGGAGAGAAACGGTGGTCCATTTTCCTTAGACCAGTTGGTGAGGATTTGAAAGGGATAGCTGTTGGTTTCAGTTTAGCTGGCGTGCTCGCCATTCTTATGCAAAAAATTCTGTCGCTTCCAACGCAATCCCTAATGACCATAGGAGAAGGCTTGCTCAGTTATAATCTCATCTTGTTGTTGATCTCCCTGTTTTTCGCTCAACTCTTCGCAGTTGGGATAAAAAAGATACACCTGATGCAGATTATAAAAGGGCAAGTGCCTGTCAGAGGAATCATTAGTTTGATTTTAATCGGTCAACTATTAGCGATTATTATTGTAACGCTGGGAATAGGGAGTAGCTTAAAGTATTCCCAAGCCTGGCAACAGCATCGGATTGGACAAGAGGCTTGGAGCCAGGAAAGGCAACTGATTACCCTATCAATCAGCCGTGAAGGAACGAGTCCTGGTTTTGATGAACAAGCTCAAAAGAAATTCAGAACTTGGTATCAATTGATGGATCTGGCTGTTTCAGAACAAAAGGCTTTCTTATCTAGACACCAGTTAATTGAACGTACTTTGCAAAATGGCATGGCTTCCTCCAAAAACTTGACAACCTCTACAGAATGGCACGATTACAGCCCGAATGGCAATGTCCTTATCGTCACACCGCAATACTTGGAGCGTCAAAACATTCCTGTAGATACAACTATTGAGCAAAAGATGAATCACCTTGATGTAGGGGAGTTTGTCTTATTGCTGCCTGAACACCTCCGTTCAGAGGAAGAACATTATAAATCTGTTTTTGAAGACGACTTAACCAGTCGCATGTCTAGTCAAGATGAACGACAGCAAATGACTGCTACGGTAGGTTATTTAGAATCAGGTCAGGATCGTTTTGTGTATAATACGACCCCTATTTCTTACCAGCAGTTTTTGAAAGATCCAATCATCATTGTTATAACACCCCAATCAACTGGTCCACAGTCCATTTTGTTTTGGGTAGACGCAGTACAGAACTACGTTCTCTTTAATCAATTGTCTGATGCCCAAGAGCTTATCCAGAGACAAGGCATTGAAAATTGGGTCTCAGAAATGCAAACAGGTTACCACAACTACATCACATTATTGGATAATATCCAGAGGGAACGTTGGGTAATGCTAGCAGGAGCTGTGCTTGGGATTGCAACTTCAATCTTGTTGTTTAACACTATGAATAGGCTCTACTTTGAAGAATTTAGACGTGCCATTTTTATCAAACGCATTGCAGGTCTCAGGTTCTTAGAAATCCATCGCACTTATCTCTTTGCTCAACTGGGTGTGTTTTTACTGGGATTTGTTGCGAGTGTATTTCTTCAGGTAGAGATACTAGTTGCTTTCTTAGTCTTGTTACTCTTTACTGGTCTATCTCTTTTACAGTTACATGTCCAAATGCAGAAAGAAAACAAGATGTCCATGCTTGTTTTGAAGGGAGGTTAATATGATTGAACTTAAACAGGTGAGTAAATCTTTTGGAGAACGAGAGTTATTTTCGAATCTTTCAATGACATTTGAGGCTGGAAAAGTCTATGCCTTAATTGGTTCAAGTGGTAGCGGAAAAACAACCTTGATGAACATGATTGGGAAATTAGAATCTTATTATGGGACGATTTTTTACCGAGGTAAAGACTTGGCCAATTATAAATCGAGTGATTTTTTCCGTCACGAATTGGGCTACCTCTTCCAGAACTTTGGCTTAATTGAAAACCAAAGTATTGAAGAAAACCTTAAGCTAGGTCTCATTGGTCAAAAGTTGAGTCGGTCGGAACAGCGGTTGAGGCAGAAGCAGGCTTTAGAACAGGTCGGCCTGGCTTATCTTGACCTAGATAAGCGCATCTTTGAGTTATCGGGCGGAGAATCGCAACGGGTTGCCTTGGCAAAAGTTATCTTAAAGAATCCACCCCTTATTCTGGCAGATGAGCCAACAGCTTCAATAGACCCAGCAACCTCTCAGTTGATTATGGAGATTTTGCTATCTCTTCGAGATGATAATAGGCTAATCATTATCGCAACACATAATCCGGCAATTTGGGAGATGGCTGATGAAGTGTTCACGATGGATCGTCTGAAATAAAAATCCTTGTTTTTAATTGCACCATGAGTTACTGAAATATTATCATGAATCAATAATAGTGTAGGAGAGATTTTCCTCCTACAACCGTTTCAAAAGAAAACTATCTTTATTCCATGTTATTTTGAGGAAGATATTGTGAAAGTCAAAGATGATGATAAAGTTGAGTGGAATTTGTTAGAATTTCAAAAATTTAGAGCATTTTTGGCTTAGTAATCTGTGTTGAAGGCTCAAAACCTATGGTAAAAAAGTAGCTTTGAAAACGTATTGCCTCCAAAGATTTAGTTAAATAATGATTTAACACAAAAAGAAATTATTGAAGTTCTGGAAAGATGTTGTTTCAGTATTGAGAAAAGGTGGGAAAAACTTGCGATATTCACAGAGAAAGGAAGAAAAAGTATAGAAATATAGTCAATTGAAACAAGAACAGGACAAAAGAACCTTTTGTGCCATATTTTTCTCCTTTCGCTTTACAATTGGCTTGAACACCTTTATTGTATCGCGTTTGGAGTTTTTTTGGTATAACCTTCGACGCGCACCCGCATAGCGGGTGTTTTTTTGTCTCGCACCTAATGGAGCGAGACGGACTAATAGTCACATAATCAAAAAAACGCACCATATCAAAAACTAAAAATTTGATATTATGCGTCATATCTTAAACTAATTGACTATACTTTCTATTCAAATGAGCTTTTAACCAATCTCTTTGGTCAATCAACTCTTAAAACCAAAGAGCAATTTCTCGCTTAGCTGACTCTTCTGAATCTGAACCATGTACAACATTTTGGATAGCCTCATTTTCTCCAGCAGCTTTTGCAAAATCACCTCGAATAGTGCCTGGTAAAGCTTCTTCTGGGCGAGTCGCACCCATCATAGTCCGCCAAGTTTCGATTACTTTGGGACCAGAAATAATACCCACAAAAACCGGCCCTGAAGTCATGAATTCACGAATCGGTGGGTAAAAACTTTGACCAACCAAGTCCTGATAGTGCTGATCAATTAACCCTTCTGAAACCTTTGTACGCAACTCCAATTTTTCGATTGTAAATCCACGTTGTTCGATGCGTTTCAACACTTCACCTACTAATCCTCTTTTTACACCATCTGGTTTAATAATAAAGAATGTTTGTTCCATACCTGTCTCCTTTGTCAGCTTCTTTCTTTTATACTCTTCGAAAATCTCTTCAAACCACGTCAACGTCGCCTTGCCGTAGGTAT
>NZ_VMMI01000010.1:0-82102 GCF_013277125.1 Streptococcus sp. 4094
TTTATACTCTTCGAAAATCTCTTCAAACCACGTCAGCTTCCATCTGCAACCTCAAAACAGTGTTTTGAGCTGACTTCGTCAGTTCTATCTACAACCTCAAAGCAGTGCTTTGAGCAACCTGCGGCTAGCTTCCTAGTTTGCTCTTTGATTTTCATTGAGTATAAATTAGCCATAAAGAAAACCTATCACAGAGATAGATATCATATAATGGCGTAAATTCTCTTTTTCTGTTAAAATTATAAGGTATTCTATTTTGGAGGAAATGATATGAAAAAAATCGTTAAATACTCATCTCTTGCTGCCCTAGGGCTTGTTGCTGCAGGTGTGTTAGCAGCTTGCTCAGGTGGTGCTAAGAAAGAAGGAGAAGCAGCTAGCAAGAAAGAAATCATCGTTGCAACCAATGGCTCGCCAAAACCATTTATCTATGAAGAAAATGGCGAATTGACTGGTTACGAGATTGAAGTGGTTCGCGCTATCTTTAAAGATTCTGACAAATATGATGTCAAGTTTGAGAAGACAGAGTGGTCAGGAGTCTTTGCTGGTCTTGACGCTGACCGTTACAATATGGCTGTCAACAATCTTAGCTACACTAAAGAACGTGCGGAGAAATACCTCTATGCTGCACCAATTGCCCAAAACCCTAATGTCCTTGTCGTGAAGAAAGACGACTCTAGCATCAAGTCTCTCGCTGATATCGGTGGAAAATCGACGGAAGTCGTTCAAGCCACTACATCAGCTAAGCAGTTAGAAGCATACAACGCTGAACATCCGGACAACCCAACTATCCTTAACTATACTAAGGCAGACTTCCAACAAATCATGGTACGTTTGAGCGATGGACAATTTGACTATAAGATTTTTGATAAAATCGGTGTTGAAACAGTTATCAAGAACCAAGGTTTGGACAACTTGAAAGTTATCGAACTTCCAAGCGACCAACAACCGTACGTTTACCCACTTCTTGCCAAAGGTCAAGACGAGTTGAAATCATTTGTGGACAAACGCATTAAAGAACTCTACAAAGATGGCACGCTTGAAAAATTGTCTAAACAATTCTTCGGAGACACTTACCTACCGGCAGAAGCTGATATTAAATAATTTCTTGAAATCATCCATTCTGAGTAAGATGGGTGATTTCTCAGTTCTTAGGGATATAGTTTTAAACTATATATCTGATTATCTAATAACAATTTGTGCAATTGAACAAAGTATGAGATACTAGTACGGTATTATTTTTAAGGAGAAAGAATCATGAAAATTAAAAAATGGCTTGGCCTAGCAGCCCTTGCTACAGTCGCAGGTTTGGCTCTTGTCGCTTGTGGAAACTCAGAAAAGAAAGCAGACAATGCAACAACTATCAAAATCGCAACTGTTAACCGTAGCGGTTCTGAAGAGGCGCGTTGGGATAAGGTCCAAGAATTGGTTAAAAAAGACGGAATTACCTTGGAATTTACAGAGTTCACAGATTACTCACAACCAAACAAGGCAACTGCTGATGGCGAAGTAGACTTGAACGCTTTCCAACACTATAACTTCTTGAACAACTGGAACAAAGAAAACGGAAAAGACCTTGTAGCGATTGCAGATACTTACATCTCTCCAATTCGCCTTTACTCAGGTTTGAATGGAAGTGACAACAAGTACACTAAAGTAGAAGACATCCCAGCAAACGGAGAAATCGCTGTACCAAACGATGCTACAAACGAAAGCCGTGCGCTTTACTTGCTTCAATCAGCTGGCTTGATTAAATTGGATGTTTCTGGAACTGCTCTTGCAACAGTTGCCAACATCAAAGAAAATCCAAAGAACTTGAAAATCACTGAATTGGACGCTAGCCAAACAGCACGTTCATTGTCATCAGTTGATGCTGCTGTTGTAAACAATACCTTTGTTACAGAAGCAAAATTGGACTACAAGAAAGCACTTTTCAAAGAACAAGCTGATGAAAACTCAAAACAATGGTACAACATCATCGTTGCGAAAAAAGATTGGGAAACATCACCTAAGGCTGATGCTATCAAGAAAGTGATCGCAGCTTACCACACAGATGACGTGAAAAAAGTTATCGAAGAAACATCAGACGGTTTGGATCAACCAGTTTGGTAATAAGAAACAGGGAGGTGGGAGAGAAAATTCCACCTCTTGCTTTTGTATAGAGCATGGATTGTCAGGAAGAGTAGTTCATAGAAAGGTAGAGAGAATATGGTTTTTCCTAGCGAACAAGAACAGATAGAAAAATTTGAAAAGGATCATGTAGCCCAGCATTATTTTGAGGTTTTGCGTACCTTGATTTCTAAGAAATCAGTCTTTGCCCAGCAGGTTGGGCTCAAGGAAGTCGCAAACTACCTGGGTGAGATTTTCAAGCGTGTGGGGGCTGAAGTGGAGATTGATGAGACTTATACGGCGCCTTTTGTCATGGCACATTTCAAGAGTTCGCGTCCAGATGCCAAGACCTTGATTTTCTATAACCACTATGACACTGTGCCAGCGGACGGAGATCAAGTGTGGACAGAGGATCCCTTTACGCTTTCGGTGCGCAATGGTTTCATGTATGGGCGTGGGGTTGACGATGATAAGGGTCATATCACAGCTCGTTTGAGTGCTTTGAGAAAATATATGCAGAACCATGATGACCTGCCTGTCAATATCAGTTTTATCATGGAGGGAGCGGAGGAATCGGCTTCAACAGACCTAGATAAGTATTTGGAAAAGCATGCGGACAAACTTCGTGGGGCGGATTTGTTGGTCTGGGAACAAGGAACCAAAAATGCCTTGGAACAGCTGGAAATTTCTGGTGGAAATAAGGGGATTGTGACCTTTGATGCCAAGGTAAAAAGTGCGGATGTCGATATCCATTCTAGTTATGGTGGGGTTGTGGAATCAGCTCCTTGGTATCTCCTCCAAGCCTTACAGTCTCTTCGTGCTGCGGATGGCCGTATCTTGGTTGAAGGTTTGTACGAAGAAGTACAAGAGCCAAATGAACGAGAATTGGCCTTGGTGGACACTTACGCTCAACGAAATCCAGGGGAAATCAGCCAGATTTATGGTTTGGAATTGCCTCTCTTACAAGAGGATCGAGCAGCCTTTCTAAAACGATTCTTTTTCGAGCCAGCTCTTAATATCGAAGGGATCCAGTCAGGTTATCAAGGACAAGGAGTCAAAACGATTTTGCCTGCAGAAGCCAGCGCTAAGCTAGAGGTTCGTCTGGTTCCGGGCCTAGAACCGCATGATGTTCTGGAAAAAATTCGGAAACAGCTAGACAAAAATGGCTTTGATAAGGTAGAATTATACTATACCTTGGGAGAGACGAGTTATCGAAGCGATATGAGCGCACCAGCCATTCTCAATGTAATCGAGTTGGCCAAGAAATTCTATCCACAGGGCGTTTCAGTCTTGCCGACGACAGCTGGGACAGGGCCTATGCATACGGTCTTTGATGCCCTAGAGGTGCCAATGGTGGCCTTCGGTCTAGGAAATGCCAACAGCCGAGACCACGGTGGAGATGAAAATGTGCGAATCGCCGATTATTACACCCATATTGAATTAGTAGAGGAGCTGATTAGAAGCTATGAGTAGAGATATTATCAAGTTAGATCAGATCGATGTGACTTTTCATCAAAAGAAGAGAACCATCACAGCGGTCAAGGATGTGACCATTCACATCCAAGAAGGGGATATCTACGGAATCGTTGGATATTCTGGAGCAGGGAAATCAACCCTCGTACGGGTGATTAACCTCTTGCAAAAGCCATCTGCAGGGAAAATTACCATTGATGACGATGTGATTTTTGATGGCAAGGTCACCTTGACGGCAGAGCAGTTGCGTCGTAAACGTCAGGATATCGGAATGATTTTCCAGCATTTTAACCTCATGAGCCAAAAGACAGCAGAGGAGAATGTAGCCTTTGCCCTCAAACACTCTGGACTCAGCAAGGAAGAAAAGAAGGCTAAAGTTGCTAAGTTGCTGGACTTGGTCGGCTTGACAGACCGTGCTGAAAACTACCCTTCACAACTATCTGGAGGGCAAAAACAGCGTGTGGCCATTGCGCGTGCCTTGGCAAATGATCCAAAAATCTTGATTTCAGACGAGTCAACTTCTGCCCTTGACCCTAAGACAACCAAGCAGATTTTGGCCTTGTTGCAAGATTTGAACCAAAAATTAGGCTTGACAGTTATCTTGATTACGCATGAAATGCAGATTGTCAAAGACATTGCCAACCGTGTAGCAGTTATGCAGGACGGACATTTGATTGAAGAGGGTAGTGTCCTTGAAATCTTCTCAGACCCTAAACAACCTTTGACTCAAGACTTTATCTCAACAGCCACAGGTATTGACGAAGCCATGGTCAAAATCGAGAAGCAAGAAATCGTGGAATACTTGTCTGAAAATAGCATTTTGGTACAGCTCAAGTATGCAGGTGCTTCAACAGACGAGCCACTTTTGAATGAATTGTATAAGCATTACCAAGTAACGGCTAATATCCTCTATGGAAATATCGAAATTCTCGATGGTACTCCTGTTGGAGAATTAGTTGTGGTCTTGTCAGGTGAAAAAGCAGCGTTGGCAGGTGCCCAAGAAGCCATTCGTCAAGCAGGCGTACAGCTAAAAGTATTGAAGGGAGGACAGTAAGATGGAATCATTGATTCAAACCTATTTGCCAAATGTCTATAAAATGGGCTGGGCTGGTCAAGCAGGCTGGGGAACAGCTATTTACCTAACCCTCTATATGACAGTTCTTTCCTTCATCATCGGAGGGCTCTTGGGACTGGTTGCAGGGCTTTTCCTTGTCTTGACAGCTCCAGGTGGGGTCTTGGAAAATAAAGTTGTTTTCTGGATTTTGGATAAAATCACCTCTATTTTCCGTGCGGTTCCATTTATCATTCTCTTGGCAGTCTTGTCACCCTTCTCTCATCTAATCGTAGGAACAAGCATTGGTCCAAATGCGGCTATCGTACCGCTATCTTTTGCAGTCTTTGCCTTCTTTGCCCGTCAGGTGCAGGTTGTCTTGGCTGAGCTAGATGGTGGTGTTATTGAGGCGGCTCAAGCGAGCGGAGCGACATTCTGGGACATCGTGGGTGTCTACCTATCAGAAGGTCTTCCAGATTTGATCCGTGTGACGACTGTAACCTTGATTTCACTAGTCGGTGAAACAGCTATGGCCGGTGCGGTTGGAGCTGGTGGTATCGGTAACGTAGCTATCGCTTATGGATTTAACCGCTACAATCACGATGTGACCATCTTGGCAACTATCATTATCATTTTGATTATCTTTGCAATCCAATTCTTGGGAGATTTCCTGACCAAGAAATTAAGTCATAAATAAAAAAGGCTCCATAAGATCTATAGGGGATTTACCCACTACAAATATTATAGAGCCAAATAAAAAAGAGCCGCGTGGCTCTTTTTTAGTAATCAGATTTTCTGTGCAAATTTTTTACTCAAGGCTTGCCCAATCAAGGTACCAACTAGGGCTCCGATGACAATACTTGCGATAAATAGAAGGACGGTTCCAGGATTTAGCGCGACCATGATACGGTCGATATATTCTTGTGATTTTCCTCTTGCTAGAAGGGTAGCCATATAGGCTTGGGGCGCAATCCACATAAGCAAGATTGGTCCTGTTGTACTAAAGGCAAAAATAAGGAAAGAAAGGAAGTTCTTTGTTTGGTCCTTGTATTTTCCGAGGTTAGCTACTCCATCTGCTAGGAGGCCACAGATAATTCCAGGAAGGAAGGCACCAGCACCGTGTTTAGTTCCCAAGAAAAAGAGAGCAATAACAAGGCCGATAGTGGTAATGGCTCCAAAGCGCGGAACTTTTGCGACTAGGATCATATAGACGTTACCGCCGACAAGGGCAGTAAAGGCAGGCGCATAAAACATGTTTCCAGTTTGGTCAAAGAGATTGCCCAAAAGGACACCAATCCCCATGCAGAGGAAGTAAAGAACTGCAAAAAGCAGTGTAGTTAAGATAGATTTCTTCATGAATTGTCTCCTGATCATTTTTTCACAATTCTCATTTTACCATGGTTTGGTGGGATTGTAAATGGATAGTAGAAGTTTTTGAAAACGCTTGAAATATGATATAATGGTTTCATAGTTATTTTTAGGAGGGTATCATGGGGAGATTTTTAGACTTTGTCTTTAATCGTTTCTTTTTAGGGATGATTGCGACAGCCTTCTTTTGGCTATTAACTTTAGCAGGAGGGATTATCCTTGGTCTAGCGCCGGCTAGTGCCACCTTGATGAGCTTGTATGCAGAACATGGTTATAGCTTTCGGGAATACAGTTTGAAGGAGGCTTGGCCTCTTTATAAGCAAAATTTTGTCTCAAGCAACCTGATTTTCTATAGCTTTTTAGGAGTGGATTTAGTTTTGGTCTATGGCTTGTATCTCTTGGTTCAATTGCCTCATCAGACCATCGTTCATTTGATTGCGACCTTTTTTAATGTTCTAGTAGTTGCCCTGATCTTTTTGGCTTATACAGTATCTTTGAAATTACAAGTTTATTTTGACTTGTCTTATCGAAATAGTCTCAAACTATCCTTGATTGGCATCTTTATGAGTCTAGCAGCTGTGGCCAAGGTTCTCCTTGGAACCGTGCTACTTGTGGCAATTGGTTACTATATGCCTGCCCTGCTATTTTTTGTAGGAATTGGGATGTGGCATTTCTTTATCAGTGATATGTTGGAACCGGTCTATGAAAGTATTCATGAAAAATTGGCGACAAAGTAGGATGAAACAGTTTTGGCTACATACGCTTCTGCGAACCTACAGTTCAGTTATGATCATTATTATTGCGAGTTTTGCAATCTTACTCTCCTATGCTGACTGGGATTCACGGGAAAAGGAAGCCCAGAGAGTAGCCCAGCGTGTAACTGCTAGAACAGTGAGTGAAATTGAATATTACCATAGAGAGTCAACCCAAATAGCTCAGGCTTTAGTTGAAAATCAAGCTCGTATTGAGGGAATCTATAAATACTTTAGCCTTAGCATGCCAGACTATTTTTACTGGCAATTAGAGCGGAAAGCTTCGCCTTATGTATCGGTCTCTCTGCATGAAAATGTTGATGACCTCTATGTTCGAAATGATTTTGTAACTGGGGTGGCCATTGCTTTTCAAGATTACAAGGAAGTCTATGTTTCTACTAAAGACAAACGTAGTGGAGAAAAAATCAGGGCTGAGGATTTCAAACCAGCAGGAAATAGTTTTGCCATTCCGGTGTCAGATCCAGTGTCAGATCAAGACTTAGGAGTGATTTACATCTCCTTGGATCCTGCTGTTTTATACCATGCCATTGATAATACTAGAGGTCATACTCCGATGGCAGTAACAGTGACCTCACCTTTTGATACGGAGATTTTTCATATTGGTGAAACAGTTGATAAGGAGAGTGAAAATTGGCTAGTTGGCTTAACTTCTCATGGTTATCAGGTTCAGGTGGCAGTTCCCAAAAACTTTGTTTTACAAGGAACGGTGACCAGCTCTGCTTTGATTGTGGGCTTGAGCCTTCTCTTTATTGTCATTCTCTATCTGACGTTGAGGCAGACCTTTGCTAATTACCAAAAGCAGGTAGTGGATTTGGTGGATTCCATCCAAGCTATTGCCCAAGGGGAAGAAGGTCTTCGCATTGACACACTTGAAAAGGATCAGGAATTGCTCCTAATCGCAGAGACTACTAATGATATGTTGGATCGTTTGGAAAAGAATATCCATGATATTTATCAGTTAGAGCTTAGTCAAAAAGATGCCAATATGCGGGCCTTGCAGGCGCAAATAAACCCTCACTTTATGTACAATACTCTGGAGTTCTTGCGCATGTATGCAGTTATGCAGAGTCAAGATGAGTTGGCGGATATCATTTATGAATTCAGTAGTCTCTTGCGGAACAATATTTCCGACGAAAGAGAAACTCTTCTCAAACAGGAATTAGAATTTTGCCGTAAATACAGCTATCTCTGCATGGTTCGCTATCCCAAGTCCATTGCCTATGGTTTCAAGATAGATCCAGAGTTAGAGAATATGAAGATTCCCAAGTTTACCTTGCAACCGCTGGTAGAAAACTATTTCGCGCATGGTGTTGACCACAGGCGGACAGATAATGTGATTAGCATCAAGGCTCTTAAACAGGATGGGTTTGTGGAAATTTTGGTGGTCGATAATGGTAGAGGAATGTCGGCTGCAAAGTTGGCAAATATCCGAGAAAAATTAAGTCAGAAATATTTTGAACACCAAGCCAGCTACAGTGATCAAAGGCAGTCTATCGGGATTGTCAATGTACACGAGCGTTTTGTGCTCTATTTTGGAGACCGCTATGCCATTACTATAGAGTCTGCAGAGCAAGCCGGTGTTCAGTATCGTATTACAATTCAAGATGAGTAGAAAGGGAGAAAATGTATAAAGTATTATTAGTAGATGATGAGTACATGGTGACAGAAGGTCTGAAGCGTTTGATTCCCTTTGATAAGTGGGATATGGAGGTCGTCGCAACAGCCAGTCATGCCGATGAAGCTCTAGAATATGTTCAGGAAAATCCTGTCGATGTCATCATTTCCGATGTCAATATGCCAGACAAAACAGGGCTTGATATGATTCGGGAGATGAAAGAGATCTTACCAGATGCTGCCTATATCCTGCTCTCAGGTTACCAGGAGTTTGATTATGTAAAAAGAGCAATGAACCTTAGTGTGGTGGACTATTTGGTCAAGCCTGTTGATAAGGTAGAACTGGGAAATCTGCTGGAGAAGATTGCAGGTCAGCTCGGCGAGAGAGGGAAGAAAAGTCAGACTCTTAGTCAAGAATTAGACGAGGCTGGATTTGTTAGTTATTTAGGGGATAAGGAGAATTGGTGGATAGGTCTATCCAAGGAAAAACAAGGTTCCTTCACCATTCCCTACTATGTCTTGGGTCAAGACTGGCAGATTTTCATTTCTGACCAACCCCTAGATGGTTTAGTCGTTACACCTTTTGAAGCTCCTTATCAAGAACACTTTGAACGCTGGAAGCTGAATGCTGAGAAAACCCTCTTTTACGGTTCTGTAAATTTGCAGCAGTCTGAGAGTCTCTTTGCCTATTACGAACCAATTTATAGGGTTATCATTCAGGGAAATCTCAATCAAATCGTAGAAGAGTTAAATCTCTTGGAGAAGGTAGTTCTTGAAAATACACCGCGTGTTCCGATTACCAAACAGCTTTTTATCCAGTTTGTCATGGATGTTTTCCACTTGTTTGAACATCTAAAAGCTGATGATATGACGGATATTGTCAAAACCATTCATGCTATTCAATCCTTCGATGAATTGGTTTCTTATATCAAGGAAACTCTGACCAGCTTTTTCGGTCAATACCGTATGAATGAAAATGTGGTCAGTGTGTTGGAAGTCATTGGTCGTGATTACCAAAAAGAGCTTTCCCTCAAGGATATCAGTAAGGCCCTCTTTATCAATCCTGTCTATCTAGGGCAGTTGATTAAGCGAGAAACCGATTCGACCTTTACAGAGTTACTAAACAAACAACGTATTAAGGCTGCCCAGCAGCTCTTGCTTTCAACCAGTGACAGTATCGAAGATATTTGTTATGCTGTTGGTTACAGTAACCTTGGATATTTCTATAAAGTGTTCCGAAAATTGTGCGGAAAATCGCCAAAAGCCTACCGAAAACAGGTAGAAACGATACTGTAAGATTTGTATTCCTTTACAAAATGTGCTATAATAAAAATAATATTATTAGGAGGTTCTATCATGAAAAAGAAACCGATTTATCTATGGGTCTTGCTAATCTTGTCTGCCCTTATTTCAGCTATGTCTCTGTTTGGAATGTTGAGTCCCTTACCTAGCAAAGAAGCCCTTCGTGCTGCTCAGAAACAAGTTGCAGGGGTCAGTGCTCAGCAATTAGAAGACCAGCTTAATTACAACTATGGAGTAGCAGAAGCGTATCATTCTATTTTTAATATGGCCCTGATTGTGCTATCTGTTATTTTAGTGGTCGTAGCGATTGTCTTCCTTATTCGTAAGAATTTACAATATGCAAACTATACTTACGTTGGCTATGTTTTGTTAGCTATTATCGGTTCGATTTATGGCTATGTTGGTTTACAGGACGCTGTGCAGTTGGTTCAAGATGAAAGCATGCGTTTGACAATGAGTATTGGTTCAAAAGCTGTTAGCATTTTCTATATCGTCATCAATGTTCTCTTCCTAGCCCTTGTCTTCTATAAGATGTGGCGACAACAGAAAGCCTTGGCAGAAGAAGAGGAAGCAGAAAATCTTGCCTAAGTATTGACAAAAAAGAACTATCAAGATACAATCTTGGTAGTTCTTTTTCGATTAAAAATAAAATCATGGAGGAAAATATGAAGACAATTTCTTTAGTTTATATTAGTTTGAGTGGCAACACTGAAAGTTTTGTGACGCGCTTGAAAGACTATCTCTTGTCCCAGTACAAAGGGATTGAGGTTCAAAAGATTCATATCAAGGATTTGGTCAAGGAAGGTCACGATTTCTATGAAATGGACCATCCCTATGTCGCTTTTTTGCCGACCTACCTCGAAGGTGGGAATGGCGTTGATAACGGAGATGTCGAGATCTTGACGACACCCGTTGGGGATTTTATCGCCTATGGTGACAATGCTAGTAAGTGTTTTGGCGTAGTTGGTTCAGGAAATCGTAACTTTAATAACCAATACTGCCTGACAGCTAAGCAATACAGTCAACGTTTTGGTTTCCCTGTCTTGGCTGACTTTGAAATGCGAGGCATGCTGGAAGATATCAAACATGTCGCAGCTATTATCGCAGATTTGTATGAGTTGGAAAAGGAGAATTAAAGTCAATATAAGAGGCACTTGGGATTTTTCAACTGTTTTTTGAGTATAAACAGTCTTTGAGAATGTAAAAAAGCATAAGCTCAGGTATTCAAAACCTTGTTCTTATGCTTTTTATCATAGAAATATTTGCTGCATTTTCTCTTGAAATGAAACCTTATACTCAATGAAAATNNACGTGGTTTGAATTTGATTTGCGAAGAGTATTATCTTCATCTCGCGCTTGTCCCTTACCCTGCTTTTCCGATTGCGAGTGCATAGATAAAGAAGATGGCGAAGCCAAAGAGGAAAATCAATCCTGCAATAGCAAGGTGTTTGAGCCAAGAAGGAAGATGTTTGTTTTCACGCGTTACCAAGGCGTAGTTTAAAAGAGCGAAGAATGGTGTTGTCAGGAAAGAACCAATCATGGCAAAGCGGAGCATGGTTGAAACCTGACCAGCGAAGAACTTGATAATGACGATACCGATGATAGCAGTGATGGTCATCCAGATGTTCAAAGATTTACGATTGTCTTCTTTTTGACTGATTAGCAGTCGGAGAGATTCCTGATTGACGCGAGAATAGCCATCGATAACAGTGATAACTGTTCCAAAGATACACAGGAAGGCAATAAAGGTAATCAAGTAACGGGACCATTCGCCAAGAACAGAGGCATACATGCCCACGAATTGAGAGATGTATTTGGCTGAAGCAGCTTCAACTGCTTGCCCTGTAGGATATTGAATCAATGCTCCCAGTGCTACAAAGAACACAGCTAGGATGGCTGTTCCAATGTAACCAACGTTAAAGTCAAATAGAGCGTCCTCTGTGTTAAAGTTGACGGTCTTTTTCTTTTCAGCAGACCAAAGTGAATTGATAGCTGAAATTTCAATAGGAGCCGGCATCCATCCTAGGAGGGAGACGATGAAGGGCAGAGCTGCCATTTGCCAAGGTGTCTTCTCGACAAAATCAGAACTGTATTCGGGATGCTTGACCGCCGCAATGATAACTGCAAGAACAGTCGCAATGGTCAAAGCAGACATAATCCATTTGACCATGCCGTCTAAAAGTTTGTAGCCTCCAAAGAGTAGCATAGCCCAAATGATTGCAACGAGAATGAGGGACCACTGAGTAATGCTAAGTCCAATCATTGGGAAGGCACTGGCGATGATAGCTGAGCACAGAATGGCAACACCAGCCGTGTTGACCATAGCCGAAAAGACATTTAGGATAAAGAAAATCCAGAGATAGAGTTTTCCTTTTTCGGCATAACCTTCAACCAAAGTCTTTCCAGTATCAGCTGTGTATTCAGCACCAAAACGGAAAAATGGATATTTAAAGACATTGGCTAAGATGACCAAGAGAAGTAGAGACCAACCGTAAGAACCGCCAGCTTGAGTGGAAGATACAATGTGGGAACCTCCAACAGCGGCAGTTGCCATTAGGATTCCAGGTCCCATTGCTTTTAGCTTGCTTGCCCAGGTTGATTGATTTAAGGAAATAGCTTGCGACATGATAAATACTCCTTTTTGAATTTTCAGAATAATCTGGATATGTAACCTATATTCTACAAAAAATTTTGGAAAAATGCAAGAATGTTTTGAAAAAAGATAGAAAATTACAGAAAATTTACAAAGAAGATCTGAAAATAACTGCTATGATAGTAATACTCTTCGAAAATCTCTTCAAACCACGTCAGCGTCGCCTTACCGTAGGTATGGTTACTGACNNTATCTGCAACCTCAAAACAATGTTTTGAGCAACCTGCGGCTAGCTTCCTAGTTTGCTCTTTGATTTTCATTGAGTATAAGGTGCAGTAGGATAAAGAAAAACCGAGAAGTTTCTTTCTCGGATTTGCTTATTATGGGTTTCTTACTTTCTATGCTCCAAGAGTTGATTGATATGGTCCACTTTTTTAGCTTCTTTTTTATAAAGAATAGCCCAAATGATGAGGTAGACAATCGCAAACTCGATAATGAGCTGGAGATAGAAGAACCAGTGGAAAGGGAACCAACCTGCCAGAGTTGCCAGTGGGACAAAGCCAGCCAGCATGAGGAAGAAATGAGTCAGAGTGGCACGAAGCATGCTCCAGTCACGGCTGAATAATCGTTTACCAAAGTTGAAGAGAATACCGATGGCTGCCCAGATAAGAGTACAGTAGAGCAAGACCAGGGCACCGTGAACCTGATGCTGAGCCATCACTTGGCCGATGAGAGAGTAGGGACTTAACGGGGCGTAGGTATTTGGTGCATAAATGAGTGAAAAGATGATAGAGAGGATGAGGCCGATGAGGACACCAATAGATGCGTCGTGGAAGATTTGTTTTTTCATAGTTCTAATTTCTCCTTGATGGTTTTTAGGTAACGGCGTGAAGAGTAGGTGAAGCTTTCGTTTTTTAGAAAGATTTCCACCAGACCGTTGGGCGTGAGCTTGAGATGAGAGATAGAGTCGATATTGATGATTTCTGATTGGGAAATTTGGATAAAATTGGTTGGTAAGAGTTCAAGAACTTGATAGAGTCGAAAATCAATGCTGTAGGTCTGACTCGCCGTTTCTGCCAGAACCTTCCGATTTTCGATATAGAAGCGCTGAATCTTGCCAATCTCAATTAGATAGACCTGATCTTCGATTTTCCCTTTGATTTTTTCTCTTTGGCCCAGATTTTCTGCAAATTTGATAACTTTTTGGACTTTCTCGGTTTCTTGAGGTGCTTGGACAATCAGTTTTTCCTCCTCGTAAGACTCGCTAATCTGTAGTTCTACTTTCATAAATTTCTCTCCTTGTCTTTCATACAAAATTGTGATCACTTCTTGTACACCTTTATTAAACACTATTTTACGACACCTGGCAAGGGACTTTGTCTATGTGGAGGGATTTGGATCCTATGTGGTGCTTGCTTTTCTGTCCTATCTGAAATATGGTATAATAGCACTAATCAATTTCTAGGAAAACAGATACAGAAAGGGGCTGAAAAATGTCTCATATTATTGAATTGCCAGAGGTGCTGGCAAACCAGATCGCAGCTGGAGAGGTTATCGAGCGTCCAGCTAGCGTTGTTAAGGAGCTGGTAGAAAACGCCATTGACGCGGGCTCTAGTCAGATTATCATTGAGATTGAGGAAGCTGGTCTCAAGAAGATTCAAATCACAGATAATGGTCATGGAATTGCCCACGATGAGGTGGAATTGGCCCTGCGTCGTCATGCGACCAGTAAGATAAAAAATCAAGCAGATCTCTTTCGGATTCGGACGCTTGGTTTTCGTGGTGAAGCTCTGCCTTCTATCGCATCTGTCAGTGTACTGACTCTGTCGACGGCGGTGGATGGTGCGAGTCATGGGACTAAGCTAGTCGCACGTGGGGGAGAAGTAGAAGAAGTCATCCCAGCGACTAGTCCTGTGGGAACCAAGGTTTGTGTGGAGGATCTCTTTTTCAACACTCCTGCCCGTCTCAAGTATATGAAGAGCCAGCAAGCGGAGTTGTCTCATATCATTGATATTGTCAACCGTCTGGGCTTGGCCCATCCTGAGATTTCTTTTAGCTTGATTAGTGATGGCAAGGAAATGACGCGGACAGCAGGGACTGGTCAACTGCGCCAAGCAATCGCAGGGATTTACGGTTTGGCGAGTGCCAAGAAGATGATTGAAATTGAGAACTCTGACCTAGATTTCGAAATTTCAGGTTTTGTGTCCTTACCTGAGTTGACTCGGGCTAACCGCAATTATATCAGCCTCTTCATCAATGGCCGTTATATCAAGAACTTCCTGCTCAATCGTGCTATTTTGGATGGTTTCGGAAGCAAGCTTATGGTTGGACGTTTTCCACTGGCTGTCATTCACATCCATATCGACCCTTATCTAGCGGATGTCAATGTGCATCCAACTAAGCAAGAGGTGCGGATTTCCAAGGAAAAAGAACTGATGACTCTGGTTTCAGAAGCTATTGCAAATAGTCTCAAGGAACAAACCTTGATTCCAGATGCCTTGGAAAATCTTGCCAAATCGACCGTGCGCAATCGTGAGAAGGTGGAGCAAACTATTCTCCCACTCAAAGAAAATACGCTCTACTATGAGAAAACAGAGCCGATAAGATCCAGTCAAGCTGAGGTGGCTGATTATCAGGTGAATCTGAATGAAGAGAAACAGGACTTAACCCTGTTTGCCAAGGAAACCTTGGACCGATTGACCAAGCCAGCAAAACTGCATTTTGCAGAGAGAAAACCTGCTAACTACGACCAATTAGACCATCCAGAGCTAGACTTAGCAAGTCTTGATAAGGCCTATGACAAGCTGGAGCGAGAAGAATCATCAAGCTTCCCAGAATTGGAATTTTTCGGACAAATGCATGGAACCTATCTCTTTGCACAGGGACGAGATGGGCTCTACATCATAGACCAACACGCGGCTCAGGAACGGGTCAAGTACGAGGAGTACCGTGAAAGCATTGGTGATGTTGACCAGAGCCAGCAGCAACTCCTAGTGCCCTATATCTTTGAATTTCCAGCGGATGATGCCCTGCGTCTCAAGGAAAGAATGGCACTTTTAGAGGAAGTGGGCGTCTTTCTAGCAGAGTACGGGGAAAATCAATTTATTCTACGTGAACATCCTATTTGGATGGCAGAAGAAGAGATTGAATCTGGTATCTATGAAATGTGCGATATGCTCCTTTTGACCAAGGAAGTTTCTATCAAGAAATACCGGGCAGAGCTGGCTATTATGATGTCCTGCAAGCGGTCTATCAAGGCCAACCATCGTATTGATGATCATTCAGCTAGACAGCTCCTCTATCAACTTTCTAAGTGTGACAATCCCTACAACTGTCCCCACGGACGTCCTGTTTTGGTGCATTTTACCAAGTCAGATATGGAAAAGATGTTCCGACGTATTCAGGAAAATCACACCAGTCTCCGTGAGTTGGGGAAATATTAAACTAAAAGGAAAACTATGTACGAATATTTAAAAGGAATCATTACCAAAATTACTGCCAAATACATTGTTCTTGAAACCAATGGTATTGGTTATATCCTGCATGTGGCCAATCCTTATGCCTATTCAGGTCAGGTTAATCAGGAGGATCAGATTTATGTGCATCAGGTTGTGCGTGAGGACGCCCATTTGCTTTATGGATTTCGCTCAGAGGATGAGAAAAAGCTCTTTCTTAGTCTGATTTCGGTATCTGGGATTGGTCCTGTATCAGCTCTTGCTATTATCGCTGCTGATGACAATGCTGGCTTGGTTCAAGCCATCGAAACCAAGAACATCACCTACTTGACCAAGTTTCCTAAAATTGGTAAGAAAACAGCCCAGCAGATGGTGCTAGACTTGGAAGGCAAGGTAGTAGTTGCAGGAGATGACCTTCCTGTCAAGGTGGCAGTGCAAGCTAGCGCTGAAAACCAAGAATTGGAAGAAGCTATGGAGGCCATGTTGGCTCTGGGCTACAAGGCAACAGAGCTCAAGAAAATCAAGAAATTCTTTGAAGGAACGACAGATACAGCAGAGAACTATATCAAGTCGGCCCTTAAAATGTTGGTCAAATAGGAGTAGAGCATGACAAAACGTTGTTCGTGGGTCAAGATGACCAATCCGCTCTACATCGACTATCATGATGAGGAGTGGGGGCAACCCCTCCATGATGACCAAGCATTGTTTGAGTTGTTGTGCATGGAAACTTATCAGGCAGGCCTGTCTTGGGAAACGGTACTCAACAAACGCCAAGCTTTCCGAGAAGCCTTTCATGGCTATCAAATTCAAGCAGTCGCAGAGATGACCGATACCGAATTGGAAGACTTGCTGGAGAATCCAGCCATCATCCGAAATAGAGCCAAGATTTTTGCTACACGCGCTAACGCCCAAGCCTTTCTACGACTACAGGAAGAATATGGCTCTTTTGATGCCTATCTTTGGTCTTTTGTTGAGGGGAAAACGATTGTTAACGATGTTCCCGATTACCGCCAAGCCCCTGCTAAAACACCCTTGTCTGAGAAATTAGCCAAAAATCTCAAAAAACGAGGCTTCAAGTTCACAGGCCCAGTCGCCGTCTTGTCTTTTCTACAGGCTGCAGGGTTAGTTGATGACCACGAGAATGATTGTGCGTGGAAAAGCGGTCACTAGCATATCTGAGAATATAGAAAAAAGCTGAGAAATTTTTCCCAGCTTTTTATATATACTATTAGATTTGTTAGAGTGAAGTCAAAAAAGTGATTCCACCTAAAATAACACCAGCTGAATTTGGAATGATTAGTATCCAATCCTTCTTAGGTTCCTTTGTCCATCCATAAATAACCCAGATTAAGCAAGATATAGCAGCTGATAAAGGTTGAAATGGTTGAGCTTTATTTCCCTGTAAATTAGCGATAATTTGAGGTATGTAGGCAATAAATACTATAATTCCAATAAAGGCACCAATAGAACCTACGATTCGATTAATTTTTTGTTTTGTCATATACACCTCCTTCAAAAGGATAACATAGAAATTAGCGAAATGCAATAAATTCAGATACAAATTGTAACGAAAACGAATACAAAAGCACAAAAATAGAGAAACTATTTATTTTTTGTTATAGTCAAAGCGAATGACTTGCTCCTGTGCATCTACATGGGCATGGATCCCAAAGGGGACAATTGCTCTTGGAGTTGCGTGGCCGACATTCAGATTATAGAGAATCGGGATATTGCTGTCAATAATATCCAATAGTGCCTCTTTATAGTCGTCATAGAAAGTTTCATCCATAGGTTTTCCGACCAAGAGTCCACTGATTACCTCGAATATACCATTGTCCTTTAAAGTCCGTAACATCTTTTTGAAGTCTTCTGGCTCAGGCTTTTCTTCGCTTGTTTCGAGCAAGAGGATTTTTCCTTCCCAGTCTGACAAGTCAGGGAAAAGTTTGTATTTTTGGCAGAGCTCCGTGCTGTCTGCGTATCGAGAGTTGTCAAAGATATCGTAGAGAGATTCGAGGCAACCACCGAGGATTTCCCCTTCGAATTGGGCATTTCCTTGCAACAAGTCAAAACCAGTGTTTGCATGACTGACACGATGTGTCCCCAGAGCCTGAGGACTAAAATCAGTTCGTTCCTCATACCAAACATTGCTAGGGCGGATTTCTGAGATTCTTCCCGTCTCAATCAATTCTTTGAAGTAGTGAAGGCTATAGGCTAGCATTTCTTTGTCTAGTTCACAAATGTCTGCTAAAAAGGATTGACCATAAAAAGTTTTGATTCCTAGTTTATGCAACATGAGGTGGTTCATGGTTGTATCCGAGAAGCCAAGAAATATTTTTTGTTTGATAACCTTTTGGAGTTGGTCATTTTTAAAAAGATAAGGTAGCAAGCGATAGGTATCGTCCCCACCGATGGCGCATAGGATTATGTCGATGCTATCATCAGAAAAGGCCTGCATCAAATCCTCTGCACGCGCTTCAGGATGATCCTTGATAAAGTCTAAGCCTTTTAACGAATGGGGCAAAAAGATAGGATTGAGTCCCAGATCCTTGAGACGTTGGACACCTAAGTCTACTTCGTGTTTGACAAAGTCCTCTCCGATAATGCCACTAGACAAACTAACAATACCAATAGTAGAAATCATATTTTATCCTCCTAGAAATAGATTGAGCCTATTTTATCACAAAAGATTAGATAGAGCTATGTGGGATTTCAGAAGAATACTTTTAATACTCTTCGAAAATCTCTTCAAACCACGTCAGTTTTATCTTTAACCTTAAAGCTGTGCTTTGAGCAACCTGCAGCTAGCTTCCTAGTTTGCTCTTTGATTTTCATTGAGTATAATTCAAAAAAGTAAGTGAAAAAGCAACCGCACCTGCAGTTGCTTTTATCATTCTTCTTAATAGCGTGTTGGTCCTGCACTTGCGCTACGGATATTCAAGCGTTTCTTGAGATAGAAGCGAAGGGCTAGGAGGACTGCTCCGATAATAGCCAGGGGCAATGGAGCAAGTACTGGGTTAAGGCTAACTGGTAGGAAGCTTGTTGCAAAGAAGACAAGCAACCAAAGGAACATAGATGCTAGGATAACTAGTACAGATTTCCAGAAAGGTGGACGTTGACTGCGGTCCATATCTGGTCCATAGTATTGGTAAACAAAGTAGTACATCAAGTAGAAGGCAAATCCACCAACCAGTCCAACTAATAGGAGGGTAATCAAACCGTAACCGATAGCCTGATCTGCTGAGAAGAAGGTTGTGAGGGCGCTGACGAGGGCAAAGAGGCTAGTGATGAAAAGAGCTGAGTCCATAATCATCAGTTTTGGATCATCATTTTCTTTTGGATGCTCTTTTTCATATTGCTCCTTAACAGTGAAGCTATGAGCCCAGTGAGTTGGTGCACCATAGAGGGAACGAGCAGTAGTGCCTTTGGCTTGCTCTTCAAGGATTTGGGGAATAACTTCCTCAAAAATAGTCTTGATTTCAGCGTCTGTTTTCCCATCTTTGATGAATTGTTGGGTAGCGATGTGGACAAACTCTTGGTTTTTCTTAGTTAATTTTTGTAGATCAATCTGAGACATAGGAACTCCTCTTAGAACCATTTTTTATGGATGAGATAGAGAGTGAGCGAGACACTCATAGCAAAGGCGATAAAGACGATTAGCCAGAAGGCATTTGGCTCGCCGTTTAGGGGGATTTCATTATCCTTAAAGTTCATCCCGTAGGCAGAAAAGACCATGGTTGGGATGGACATGACGATGGTCACAAGGGCCAGGGTTTTCATGATGTTGTTCTGGTTGTTGGAAATGATAGAGGCGAAGGTCTCTGTCATAGAGTGCAAGACGTTTCCATAAATATCTGCCATCTCGATGGCCTGTTGGGTTTCAATCAGGGTGTCTTCAAGCAGGTCTTCGTCCTCAAGGTATTTCTTGATATTGCTGGTTGAGCTGGTCAATTTCTTAATCACGCGCTCATTTGTTTTGAGGGAGGCCTTGAAATAGACGATGGTTTTTTCCAATTCCATGAGCTCAATCAATTCTTCATTGCGAGTTGATTGATGCAGTTGACTTTCGATTTGTTCACTCTTACGGTCAATCGAACGAAGGGCTGTTAGGTAAAGCTCTGCATTGCGATAAAGAATCTGAAAGATAAAACGCGAACGCATGAAGGTATAGAAATTACGCAAACGACGGTTGATAAAGACATCAAGGACTGGTAATGGTTCCAAACACGTAGTGATAATGGTTTCCTCAGTGATGATAATACCAAGCGGGATGGTGACGTAGTAGGTGCGGTTATTTCTTTCTTCTGTGACCGGCACGTCTACGATAATCAGGGTGTACTCGTCTTCAATGGTAATACGAGACATTTCTTCCGCATCGAGCGGTGCTCGAAGGTCCGCAATATCAATATCGAAGGCGTTAGCGATTTCGAGTGATTCATTTTGAGTCGGATTGACGAGATTGATCCAAGTACCCGGTTCAAGCGTATCGATCTCTTTAAATTCAGTTGTTGTAGAGAGAAAAACTTGTTTCATATCCCTTATCCTTTCTCATTTTTCAGATTTTTTCACACCGTACTATTATACTACAAATTCAGCCTTTTGGGTAATAGAATCTCACTTTTTTTGGTATAATGGTAAGCAATAATGGACTAGAAAGAACAAAGATGCAAGATAAAATTGTCATTCATGGGGCGCGTGCCCATAATTTAAAAAATATTGATGTGGAGATTCCGCGAGACAAGTTGGTTGTCGTGACCGGCTTGTCAGGTTCAGGGAAATCCAGTCTGGCTTTTGATACCCTCTATGCAGAGGGACAACGCCGCTATGTGGAGAGTTTGTCAGCCTACGCTCGTCAGTTCTTAGGAAATATGGAAAAACCAGATGTAGATGCCATTGATGGTCTCAGCCCAGCTATTTCCATCGACCAGAAAACGACTAGCAAAAACCCTCGCTCGACGGTGGGAACCACGACTGAAATCAATGACTATCTGCGTCTCCTCTACGCGCGTGTGGGGACGCCTTACTGTATCAACGGGCATGGAGCTATCAAGGCTTCTTCTGTGGAGCAAATCGTGGATAAGGTTTTAGAATTGCCAGAACGCCAGCGCCTGCAAATCTTAGCCCCAGTCATCCGTAAGAAAAAAGGACAGCACAAGAGCGTTGTTGAAAAGATTCAGAAAGATGGTTATGTCCGTGTCCGCGTGGATGGGGAAGTCTATGATGTGACCGAAGTGCCAGACTTGTCTAAGAGCAAGCAACACAATATTGATGTCGTGGTTGACCGTATCGTTATCAAGGAGGGCATTCGTAGTCGTCTCTTTGATTCCGTTGAGGCTGCCCTTCGTATCGCAGAAGGATATGTCATTATCGACACTATGGACGACTCTGAGTTGCTCTTCTCTGAGCATTATGCCTGTCCAGTTTGTGGCTTTACTGTTCCAGAGTTAGAGCCACGTCTCTTCTCCTTCAATGCTCCTTTTGGTTCTTGTAGTGAGTGTGATGGTTTGGGTATTAAGCTGGAGGTGGATATCGACCTAGTAGTGCCAGATGCCAGCAAAACGCTACGTGAGGGGGCGCTAGCACCTTGGAATCCTATCTCATCCAACTACTATCCAAATATGCTAGAGCAGGCTATGACAGCTTTTGGAGTGGATATGGATAAGCCTTTTGAGAACTTGTCAGAAGAGGATAAGAACTTGATTCTCTATGGGTCAGATGGCAAGGAATTCCATTTCCACTATGAGAATGAATTTGGTGGAGTGCGCGATATTGACATTCCTTTTGAGGGAGTTGTCAATAATATCAAACGTCGCTATCACGAGACAAACAGCGATTACACGCGCACCCAGATGCGCCTTTACATGAATGAGCTGACCTGCGGAACTTGTCGTGGTTACCGTCTTAATGATCAGGCCTTGTCTGTCCGTGTTGGTGGCCAGCAAGGGCCACATATCGGAGAAATCTCAGACTTGTCTATCGCAGACCACTTGGACTTGGTGAGCCAGCTGACCTTATCTGAAAATGAAGCCATCATCGCCCGTCCCATTCTCAAGGAAATCAAGGACCGCTTGACCTTCCTGAATAACGTGGGTCTCAACTATCTGACCCTATCTCGTTCAGCAGGAACCCTTTCAGGTGGGGAAAGTCAGCGCATTCGCTTGGCGACCCAGATTGGTTCCAACTTATCAGGTGTCCTTTATATCCTGGATGAGCCGTCAATCGGTCTCCACCAGAGGGACAATGACCGTCTGATTGCTAGTCTCAAAAAGATGCGCGACTTGGGTAATACACTCATTGTGGTGGAACACGACGAAGATACCATGCGTGAGGCGGATTATCTGATTGACGTTGGTCCCGGTGCCGGTGTTTTTGGTGGGGAGATTGTTGCTGCAGGTACTCCCAAGCAAGTGGCTCGCAACAGCAAGTCTATCACAGGTCAGTACTTGTCAGGCAAACGTGCCATTCCAGTGCCAGACGAGCGCCGTACCGGAAATGGTCGTTTTATCGAAGTGACAGGAGCGCGTGAGAACAACCTGCAAAATGTCACAGCTCGCTTCCCACTAGGAAAATTCATCGCAGTGACAGGGGTATCGGGTTCAGGGAAATCGACCTTAATCAACAGCATCCTCAAAAAAGCTATTGCCCAGAAGCTCAACCGTAATTCAGACAAGCCTGGTAAATTCAAGACCATCACAGGGATTGAGCATGTAGACCGCTTGATTGACATTGACCAGAGTCCAATTGGACGGACGCCGAGGTCCAACCCGGCTACCTATACAGGAGTTTTTGACGATATACGTGACCTCTTTGCCCAGACAAATGAAGCTAAGATTCGAGGCTACAAGAAGGGTCGTTTCAGTTTCAACGTCAAGGGTGGTCGCTGTGAAGCCTGCTCAGGTGACGGGATTATCAAGATTGAGATGCACTTCTTGCCAGATGTTTATGTAGCTTGTGAAGTCTGCCACGGAACCCGCTACAACAGTGAAACCCTAGAAGTCCACTACAAGGAAAAGAATATCTCGCAGGTCTTGGATATGACCGTCAACGATGCGGTAGAATTCTTCCAACACATTCCAAAGATTCAACGCAAACTTCAGACCATCAAGGATGTAGGGCTAGGCTATGTGACGCTCGGGCAACCAGCTACCACACTTTCTGGAGGAGAAGCCCAGCGTATGAAGCTGGCTAGTGAACTCCACAAACGATCGACAGGAAAATCTTTCTACATTCTGGATGAGCCGACGACAGGTCTTCATACCGAGGATATCGCTCGCTTGCTCAAGGTTTTAGCTCGCTTTGTAGACGATGGCAATACAGTCCTCGTCATTGAGCACAATTTAGACGTTATCAAGACAGCAGACCATATTATTGACTTGGGACCTGAAGGTGGTGTCGGTGGTGGAACCATCATCGCAACAGGAACTCCAGAAGAAGTAGCTGCTAATCAAGCCAGCTACACAGGACAGTATTTGAAAGGAAAATTACATCATGAATAAACGCGTACAAGCATTTCTAGATAAAATGCAAGAAAAAGAACTAGATGGTATCATCATCAATAACCTTAAAAACGTCTATTATTTGACTGGTTTTTGGGGCTCAAACGGAACAGTCTTTATCAGCCGTGACCGTCAGGTCTTGGTGACAGACTCTCGCTATATCATTGCAGCCAAGCAAGAAACCAGTGGCTTTGAGATTGTAGCTGACCGCGATGAATTAGCTGTCATTGCAGGAATTGTTAAAGATATGGGCTTGTCTCGAATTGGTTTTGAAGATGAGATTTCAGTCTCTTATTACCACCGTATGCAGTCAACCTTTGAAGGAATTGACTTGCTTCCACAGACTCAGTTTGTTGAAGGTCTTCGAATGATTAAGGATGAGGCGGAGATTGCAGCGATTCGCAAGGCTTGTTCTATCTCAGACCAAGCTTTCCGCGATGCGCTTGACTTTATTAAGCCAGGAAAGACTGAAATTGAGATTGCTAACTTCCTTGACTTCCGCATGCGTGAGTTGGGAGCATCTGGCTTGTCTTTTGACACCATTCTAGCTAGCGGTATCAATTCTTCTAAACCCCATGCCCATCCTATGCACAAACCAGTGGAGCTAGGAGAAGCTATTACTATGGACTTCGGTTGCCTCTACGACCACTATGTCAGTGATATGACACGGACTATCTATCTGGGGCATGTCAGCGACGAGCAAGCAGAGATTTACAATACGGTTCTCAAAGCCAACCAAGCCTTGATTGATCAGGCTAAGGCAGGCTTAGGTTTCCGTGACTTTGACAAAATCCCTCGTGATATTATCATTGAGGAAGGTTATGGCGACTACTTTACTCACGGTATCGGACACGGTATTGGACTGGATATCCATGAGGAACCCTACTTTAGCCAGATTTCCACAGAAACTATTAAGGCGGGTATGGCCTTGACAGATGAACCTGGTATCTATATCGAAGGCAAATATGGTGTTCGTATCGAGGATGATATTCTGATTACAGAGACAGGTTGTGAATTGTTGACCCTAGCTCCAAAAGAGTTGATAGTTATTTAAGAGTTAAACAACTCAAATGATTGACTTTTAAATTTTAAAGGTTTATACTGAAAGACGAAAACGGTAGGTGAGGCTACCATAGGGATACGGATGACTACCGCAAAGCAGTGGAGACACTACTCGTTGGTCAACAGTCCTGGTCGCGAAGGCCAAGACTAAGCTCATTACATTGCCCTATGGAGTTAAAGCTTGAACGAAAAACAGATAATTAGTTTTTTAATCCTGCCATTTTATGGTGGGATTTTCTACTGTTTAAATCAAAGAAAGGAGATAGACGATGCAAATTGACGATCATCCGGAACCGCACATACACAGCCAATCGCTGATTTGTGTCGTTCTGCCCTTATAAAGTGATTGGTCTCTGTGTATGAAACACATCATTCATACAGATAGGAGAAACCAATGAAAACTACAAAAGAAAGATTAGCAACAGCTATTCATACATCTTTAAACGAAACTCTATCTTTTTATAAGACAAGTCTAACAGGCTTGACTGAGGAGCAGGTGGAGAAAAATCGTGACCTATATGGCGAAAATACCATCACAAAGGGTCAAGAAGACAGTATCCTCAAAAAGATTTACGAATCCATTATCAATCCTTTTACGATCATCTTGCTGGTCATCGCCGTGATTTCCTTGGTGACCAATGTCTGGTTGGCAAAACCAGGTCAAGAAGATCCGACAACTTCTATTATCATCGTTGTCCTAGTCCTCATTTCTGGTGGCATACGCTTTGTCCAAGAACTCCGTAGTGATAAGGCTGCGACCAATCTATCAAAAATGATTGTCAACACAGCGACTGTCATTCGTCAAGGAGAAATCCAAGAAGTACCTATCGATGATTTGGTAGTGGGTGACGTGGTTAAATTAAGCGCTGGAGACATGATTCCAGCAGATCTTCTTTTATTTGAGTCGCGCGATTTCTTTGTACAACAGTCGGGCTTGACTGGTGAAAGTGAATCGGTTGAAAAATTGGCCTTGACCAAGGCAACAGTTCAACAATCTGATAGTCTGCTAGAAGCAGAAGCGCTCGCCTTTATGGGAACCAATGTCTTGTCTGGTAGTGCCAAGGCCGTGGTTTTAGCAGTTGGTGATGATACCATGATGGGGGCCATTGAGCAGACTCTAAACACCTATGATGAGCCCACTTCGTTTGAACGGGAGATGAATAGTATTTCTTGGCTCTTGATTCGCTTGATGTTGGTTATGGTTCCCATCGTTTTCTTGTCCAATGGTTTAACAGATGGTGACTGGCTGGAAGCTGGCGTATTTGCTTTGAGTGTTGGTGTTGGATTGACACCTGAGATGCTTCCTATGATTATCACGGCCAGTCTAGCAAAAGGCTCCATCATTATGGCCAAGGAAAAAGTGGTTATCAAGAAACTCAATGCTATACAGGACTTAGGGGCGATTGATATTTTGTGTACAGATAAGACAGGAACTCTAACCCAAGACGAAATTGTCCTTGAATATCCCTTGGACATCCACGGACGCTTGGATTTGACCGTCTTGAGACGAGCTTATCTCAATTCTTATTTTCAAACGGGCTTGAAAAATTTGATGGACAGAGCCATCATCAAACGGACTGAAAAGGAAGCAAAAGAACACGCCCTCTTGCAAAATCTGGCTCAAACTTTTCAAAAAATAGATGAATTGCCCTTTGATTTTGAACGCAGACGGATGAGTGTCATCGTTAAGGATGAACACGAAGTGGTTAGTTTGGTAACCAAGGGTGCCCTAGAGGAAATGTTGACGATTTCCAGTCATGCGGAATACCAAGGAGTGATTACTCCCTTGACAGATGCTATTAGAGAAGAAATTTTAGCGGAAGTCCGACAACTCAATCAACAAGGTTTGCGTGTCTTGGGAGTGGCTTATAAGTCAGGTTTGAGGGAAGATCATGCCTATACAGTTGATGACGAAGGGGATATGATTCTAACTGGTTATTTAGCCTTTCTAGATCCTCCTAAACCATCTGCAGCACCAGCAATTAAGGCTTTGTTAGAACATGGGGTTCAAACAAAGATTTTAACGGGAGACAATGAAAAAGTTACCCAAGCAGTCTGTGAAAAGGTTGGTTTGGATATCAATCAGATGCTGTTGGGGTCTGAAATTGATCAGATGAGTGATCAAGAATTGTCTCAAGCCGTAGAGGAGGTAACAGTTTTTGCCAAACTTTCTCCTGACCAAAAAGCAAGGATTATTTTACAATTTAAGGCTAATGGTCATGCGGTCGGCTATATGGGAGATGGAATCAATGATGCCCCTTCTATGAAAGTAGCAGATGTGGGAATTTCTGTTGATACAGCAGTAGATATTGCTAAAGAAACAGCTGATGTTATCTTACTTGATAAGGATCTCATGGTGCTTGAAAAAGGACTTGTTGAAGGTCGTAAGGTCTATGCCAATATGACCAAATATATCAAGATGACAGTGAGTTCTAATTTTGGAAATATCTTATCCCTATTGGTCTCTGGAATCTTTTTACCCTTTTTACCAATGGCACCAGTCCATTTGATTATCCTAAATCTAGTTTATGATTTGTCTTGTATTGCTTTGCCTTTTGACAAGGTGGATAAAGATTTTTTGAGAAATCCACATACCTGGGAAGCCAAGTCCATCACACGTTTCATGGTTTGGATGGGTCCGATTTCTTCTGCCTTTGATATTTTGACCTTCATTTTGCTTTATTTTATCATTGTACCCATGACGACAGGTCATGCCTATGTTCATGGAGCAGAGTCGGCCGTAGGCTTTATTGTCTTGTTTCAGACAGGTTGGTTTATCGAGTCCATGTGGTCTCAGACCATGGTTATTCATATGTTGCGTTCAGCCAAAATTCCCTTTTTACAAAGTCGTCCAGCTTGGCTAGTCCTTGTGACAACCTTATTGGCTGCAGCCTTTGTGACCTTCCTTCCCTACAGTCCTCTCGCAAGCCTTCTTCATTTAACTCCTTTAAAACCGATTTATTTCATCTTTTTACTTTTCATCATTATTTTGTATATGATTAGCGTGACAATTGTGAAAAAAATCTATATCAAGAAATATAAAGAATGGCTGTAAATTTCATTTTGTCAAGAAAAAAGTACGAAAATGACGAAAAAAGTCAAAAAAATTTAAAAATAGGTCGCAAGTCGGATGTTTTTTATGGTATAATAGACTAAACTGATAGTAACATGTAGCGAAAGGGGTAGGTACATGATTAAAATTTATACAGTCTCAAGTTGTACTAGCTGTAAAAAAGCAAAAACCTGGCTCAATGCCCACCAGTTAAGTTATAAAGAACAAAACCTTGGTAAAGAAGGAATTACGAGAGAAGAATTACTGGATATTCTAACCAAAACAGATAATGGAATAGCCAGCATCGTTTCATCTAAAAATCGCTATGCCAAAGCCCTTGGAGTGGATATTGAAGATTTGAGTGTCAATGAAGTCCTCAATCTGATTATGGAAACACCGAGAATTTTAAAGAGCCCAATCCTTGTGGATGAAAAACGCCTGCAAGTTGGCTACAAGGAAGACGATATTCGTGCCTTCCTACCACGCTCTGTCCGTAATGTAGAAAATGCAGAAGCACGTTTGCGTGCAGCTCTATAAACATCAAGGCTGGGAGCAATTCCCAGTCTTATTCTATTTTAATCTCAGAAAGAAAGAAGAAAGAAATGAAAAAAATTGTTCTTGTTAGTCTAGCTTTCCTTTTTGTTCTAGTTGGTTGTGGACAGAAAAAAGAAGCTGGACCAGCTACAAAAACAGAAAAGGATACGCTTCAATCAGCATTGCCAGTTATTGAAAATGCTGAGAAGAACACAGTTGTAACCAAGACTTTGGTCTTGCCCAAGTCAGATGATGGCAGCCAGCAAACCCAAACTATTACTTATAAAGACAAGACTTTTTTGAGCCTAACCATCCAACAAAAGCGTCCAGTCTCAGATGAGTTGAAGACCTATATTGATCAACATGGAGTGGAAGAAACTCAAAAAGCTCTTCTCGAGGCAGAGGAGAAGGATGAGGCCATCATAGAAGCTCGTAAATTAGCAGGCTTTAAGCTTGAAACTAAACTATTGAGCGCAACAGAACTTCAAACAACGACTAGTTTTGATTTTCAAGTTCTGGATGTCAAGAAGGCTTCTCAGTTAGAATATTTGAAGAACATTGGCTTGGAAAATCTTTTGAAGAATGAACCAAGCAAATATATTTCAGACAGATTGGCAAATGGTGCGACAGAACAATAGAAAATCCAAATAAATAGACTGCCTGAATTGTAGAACGTAAGGAATTATGCTATAATGGTACTATTCTAAGGAAAGAGGGTGTTAGAATGGGATTTACTGAAGAAACAGTACGTTTTAAATTGGACGATTCCAATAAAAAAGAAATTAGCGAAACTTTGACTGATGTCTATGCTTCGTTGAACGATAAGGGCTACAACCCAATTAACCAAATCGTAGGTTACGTATTGAGTGGAGACCCTGCCTACGTTCCTCGTTATAATAATGCACGAAATCAAATCCGTAAGTATGAGCGTGATGAAATCGTTGAGGAATTGGTTCGCTACTACCTAAAAGGACAAGGAGTCGATCTATAATCTATGAGAATTATGGGATTGGATGTCGGTTCAAAAACGGTAGGGGTAGCCATTAGCGATCCGCTCGGTTTTACAGCACAAGGACTTGAAATCATCCAAATCAATGAGGAACAAGGTCAATTTGGTTTTGACCGTGTTAAGGAATTGGTTGATACTTACAAGGTGGAACGATTTGTAGTGGGCTTGCCTAAAAACATGAACAATACAAGCGGACCGCGCGTGGAAGCTAGTCAAGCATACGGAGCAAAGCTAGAAGAGCTTTTTGGTTTACCAGTAGACTATCAAGATGAGCGCTTGACAACAGTGGCTGCTGAGCGCATGTTGATTGAACAAGCAGATATCAGTCGCAATAAGCGCAAGAAAGTCATTGATAAGTTAGCAGCTCAGCTGATTTTACAAAATTATTTAGATAGAAAATTTTAATATAAAGGAGAGGCTATGTCACACGATCATAACCACGACCACGAAGAACGTGAACTAATCACACTAGTAGATGAGCAAGGAAATGAAACCTTGTTTGAAATCCTTTTGACGATTGATGGAAAAGAAGAATTTGGTAAAAACTATGTTCTTCTAGTACCAGTTAACGCAGAAGAAGACGAAGACGGACAAGTTGAAATCCAAGCTTACTCATTCATCGAAAACGAAGATGGAACAGAAGGCGAATTGCAACCAATCCCAGAAGACTCAGAAGACGAATGGAACATGATTGAAGAAGTCTTCAATAGTTTTATGGAGGAGTAAAAATATCCGGGGGATATTTTTACCCCAACTCCTAGAAATTGGAAGAGTTGGAACGTCCAGTGGACGTTTTTAGCCCAGCTCTTTGAAATAAAAAAGAACTGGTAAGTCCGGGGGACGTTTTTAGCCCTGCGCTAGAAATTAGAAACGCAGGTAGTCTGGGAGACTGTATCACCCCAACTCCTATAAATTAGAAGAGTTGAAACATCTGGGGAGAATTTTTACCCCAGATTAATATTCATAGGAGCTAGTTATTAGCTAACCAGGTAAGAGGTTGGGACGAAAATCCTGACCTCATTTTTTTGTTATCTACGGAATTTCACTAGATAATTGATTAGACTTTTGTCAAGGAGATATGTATGTTTGAAGTAGAAGAATGGCTTCATAGTCGGATTGGTTTGAATTTTCGATCAGGTTTGGGCCGAATGCAGCAAGCAGTGGATTTGTTAGGAAATCCTGAGCAGTCTTACCCTATTATCCACGTAACAGGGACTAATGGGAAAGGATCTACCATTGCTTTTATGAGGGAGTTATTTATGGGGCATGGCAAAAAAGTTGCGACCTTTACCTCCCCTCATATCGTCTCTATCAATGATCGAATCTGCATTAATGGGCAACCTATAGCAGACACAGACTTCATCCGTTTGGCCGAGCAGGTCAAGGAGATGGAGAAAACGCTTCTGCAAACCCATGATCAGTTGTCCTTTTTTGAATTGCTGACCTTGATTGCTTTTCTTTATTTTAGAGAGCAAGAAGTGGACTTGGTTTTACTAGAAGTGGGAATTGGTGGCTTGCTTGACACGACCAATGTGGTAACTGGAGAGATTGCCGTCATCACCTCCATCGGACTTGACCATCAGGAGACTCTGGGTGATAGTCTAGAAGAAATTGCAGAGCAGAAAGCTGGTATTTTCAAGGCTGGTAAAAAGGCAGTGATTGCGAAATTGCCTCCAGAAGCTAGACTTGTCTGTCAGAAAAAAGCCGAATCTTTAGCTGTTGACCTTTATCAGGCAGGCCAGGAATTTTCAATGCTGAATGGCGATTTTTCAAGTTCTTTGGGAACTTTTTCGCAGTTGAACATAGGCTTAGAAGGAGTCTATCAGCATGAAAATGCGGCCTTGGCGTTGCAAACGTTTCTTCTTTTTATGGGAAAAAGAAAGGAAGCTGTTGATGAGCAGGTTGTAAGACAGGCTTTGGAGAAGACCCATTGGGCTGGGCGTTTGGAGCGTATTCGTCCGCAGATATACTTGGATGGTGCTCATAACCTCCCTGCCTTGACTCGCTTGATTGAGTTTATCAAAGAAAAAGAGCAGGAAAGCTATCGACCTCAAATCCTCTTTGGAGCCTTGAAACGGAAGAATTATCAAGGGATGTTGGATTATCTGACTGAAAATTTACCTCAGGTGGAACTCAAGGTAACTGGTTTTGACTATCATGGGGCTTTGGACGAAAGGGATGTGACAGGTTACGATATAGTTTCTTCTTACCGAGAATTTATCAGCAGTTTCGAAGAAAAAGCCGATGCTCAGGACTTGTTATTCATTACAGGGTCTCTCTATTTTATCTCAGAAGTACGGGGCTACCTGCTGGACCATGAGCAGATAAATTGACCTCTTCTTTTGCCTTTGTTATACTAGATAAATTGCTGGCTAAGGAAAATCTATTTTTCTAGCATGGCAAGAGAAAGGACATTTATTATGACATTCAAAACAGCAGCACTTTCTATTGTTTCTTTAGCGAGTGTATCTTTGCTAGTTGCTTGTTCCCAAAGAACACAACCAGTTCAACAGCCTGTGGCTCAGCAGCAGGTCCAACAGCCTGCTCAACAACCTGCTCAACAGAATACCAATACTGCAAATGCAGGAGGTAACCAAAATCAAGCGGCTCCAGTACAAAACCAACCTGTTGCTCAACCGACCGATATTGATGGGACTTATACTGGTCAGGATGACGGAGACCGTATCACTTTAGTGGTCACTGGAACGACTGGTACATGGACTGAGCTCGAATCTGACGGGGATCAGAAAGTCAAACAGGTCACATTTGATGCAGCAAATCAACGCATGATTATTGGTGATGATGTCAAAATTTACACTGTAAATGGTAATCAAATCATCGTAGATGATATGGATAGAGACCCATCGGACCAAATCATTTTAACTAAATAAGACTATGCAAGTAGGAAGGGCTGGATTTTTCAGCCTTTTTACTTTTACCTAGAAAATAATCATAAATACTTGCCTTCTGTCGAATACCTGAGTTATACTAGTATCAATTACTTGTTTTTAGCATTCATACTCTTCGAAAATCAAATTCAAACCGCGTCAACGTCGCCTTGCCGTACTCAAGTACAGCCTGCGGCTAGTTTCCTAGTTTGCTCTTTGATTTTCATTGAGTATCAAAATATCAAGGAGGGGATATGAAATATAGAAAATTTCAATTATTGATGTCCAAGTATGGCTTTAGTCTTTCGATTATGCTACTTGAACTTTGTCTGGTTTTTGGTCTCTTTCTTTATTTAGGACGCATGGCTCCCATTTTATGGATTACTGTCCTCATTCTATTGAGTATCATCACAATCATTTCGATAGTCAACCGTAATACGACTCCTGAGAATAAGGTAACCTGGTTGTTAGTAGCCTTTGTACCAGTATTTGGGCCTTTGCTCTATCTGATGTTTGGTGAGAGGCGATTGTCCAAAAAAGAAATCAAACAACTGAAGAAGCTAGGCTCCATGCATTTCCAAGAAGCAAATAGCCAGTTACTAAAAGAGGAATTAAAAGAAAGTGATAAGGCGGCATATGGCGTCATCAAGTCCTTATTGAGTATGGATACCAATGCTGACATCTATGATCAAACTGCCTCTACATTTTTTCCTAACGGAGAAGCTATGTGGAAAAAGATGGTAGAAGATCTCAAAAAGGCTGAGAAATTTATCTTCTTGGAATATTACATTATAGAAGAAGGTTTGATGTGGAATCGTATTTTAGAAATCTTGGAGCAAAAAGTTGCTCAAGGCATTGAAGTTAAACTGCTCTATGATGATATTGGCTGTATGGCTACTTTAACAGGGGATTATGCACATCGACTTCGTCAGCTGGGCATCGAGGCCCATAAATTCAATAAAGTTATTCCTCGTTTGACAGTAGCCTATAATAACAGAGATCATAGAAAAATATTGATTGTTGATGGTCAGATAGCCTATACTGGTGGGGTCAATCTGGCAGATGAGTACATTAACCACGTCGAGAGATTTGGTTATTGGAAGGATAGTGGAATTCGCTTGGACGGACTAGCAGTAAAAGCCCTGACACGCTTGTTTTTAACCACTTGGTACATCAATCGAGGAGAGATTAGTGATTTTGATCAATATCATTTAGAAAATCATTCTATCCCAAGTGACGGTTTAACCATTCCATACGGAAGTGGACCCAAGCCAATTTTTCGAACGCAGGTAGGGAAAAAGGTTTATCAGAGTTTGATCAATCAAGCAACTGAATCGGTCTATATTACGACACCTTATTTGATCATAGATTATGATTTAACGGAGACAATCAAAAATGCTGCTATGAGAGGGGTCGATGTTCGGATTGTTACCCCTTACATACCAGATAAGAAGTTCATTCAGTTAGTCACAAGAGGGGCTTATCCAGACCTTCTTTCTGCTGGTGTTCGAATTTATGAGTATAGCCCAGGTTTTATTCATAGTAAGCAGATGTTGGTAGACGAAGATTTTGCGGTGGTGGGGACAATCAATCTCGACTACCGAAGCTTGGTACACCATTATGAAAATGCAGTCTTACTCTATAAAACTCCTTCTATAATGGAAATCGCCCGAGATTTTCGAAATATATTTGCAGATTCTCAGGAAGTCTATCCTCATTCTATCAAAACGAGCTGGTATCAAAAACTTGTAAAAGAAATTGCCCAGTTATTCGCCCCTATCTTATAAGAAATCTAGGACTGAGGATACAAACCAGTCCTATTTTTCTTGCTTTTTACGAATAGAAAGATATAGGAGGGATGATGCTGACTCAGAAAGAATTGGATTATATCATAACATTTAAACAGACATATTTACACCGCTTTCGGGAAATTGAAACCTTTGTGAAACTATGCAAAAAATCACTCAAACAGCCATCGCAAGCTGACAATCCTAGGACTTTTTGATATACTAAGACAGATAAATTGAATAGGAGAAACGATATGAGTGTGTATGGTAGAGTAGAAGAAGTTCATCAGGAGAATCGTGAACTTCTAGAATACCAAATCGAACAAGAATCGCATCATCGTGAATCAAGTCGTCTTCCTTTGGTGAAAATTTTACTATGGAGTACGCTTGTAACGGGGATAACTCTAGGAGTACCGCTATTACTCGATTTAATGAGTGCACAAGAAGTGCAGGATTTTTATACAGGTTGGGCGCTTCATCAGACAGGGAAAATTTACAGCGACTATTATGGAAGTCAAGGTTTGCTTTATTATTTGCTGACTTATGTGACCCAGGGCGGATTTTTCTTTGCCATTTTTGAGTGGTTAGCCTTGGTAGCAGGAGGATTTTTCCTCTTTCAATCGGCAGACACCTTGACAGAGCAAGGAGACCAGGCTGGACAAGTGGTGACTATTTTTTACATGCTAGTTACAGGTCTTGCGTTTGGTGGAGGCTATGCGACTCTTTTAGCGCTTCCTTTCTTATTCGCGGCCTTTAGTTTAGTTGCGGCTTATCTAAGCAATCCAAGCCATGATAAGGGATTTGTACGGATTGGGCTGGCTTTGGCAGGCGGATTTTTCTTTGCTCCCTTGTCATCGTTCCTGTTTATTGCTGTAGTGAGTTTAGGCTTGTTGGTCTTTAACCTTGGGCATAGACGCTTTGTGCATGGGTTTTATCAGTTTCTTGCAGTGGCTTTAGGTTTTTCACTTGTCTTTTATCCAACTGCCTACTATAGTGTTGCAACAGGAAGTTTTGGGGATGCCATTAGTGGTATTCGCTATCCCATTGACAGTATTCGCTTTGATTTCACTTCTAAAATTTTAGAGAATATGGCTTTTTATGGCTTGTTGTCCCTTGGTTTGGGATTTGTGCTTTGTATCTTTTTAGGTCTCTTTCAATCCAAACCCTCTAAACTATACGTCATTTCGGTCCCTGCAAGTCTTGTGACAATTTTAGGTTTGATTTTACTTTTCTTTTCACAAGAGCCTGTGCACGCTTCTTATTTGATGGTCGTCTTCCCTGTTTTCCTACTTTTATTGGTAACCAATATTAAGAGTCAACAGAGGGGGCGTAGTGTTAGAAGAAGACGGAGAGAAACGCCAGTTAGTCTATGGAGTCGTTTCTTCAAAGGAAATCTATATCTGCCAGTTTTAGGGCTTGTCTATCTCTTGACTGTTCCCTTTTTGATGAGGTTTGTCCTTTATCCAGTACCTTATCAAGAACGTGAGCGTCTTGCTGATTTGGTGAAAGAGGAGACAAGTACGGAAGATGCTATCTATGCATGGGATGATACTGCAACTCTTTATCGTAAGAGTGAGCGCTTGTCGCCATCGGCTATTTTGTCCCCGATGCACTATACAGCAACTGAGGAAAATCGGAATAAGCTACTCAATGACTTGAAAGAAAAACAACCCAAGGTGATTGTGGTGAACGATAAGGTAGCAGTCTGGTCTGAAGTGGAAACAATCTTGAAAGAAAATTACCAACCAGTAAAGACAGATTACTCAGAATTCAAAGTCTATAAAATCAAATAACTAAATCAATATCTTGTGTATTTTTAAAAATTTTAGAATTTTTACCACAAGATATTGATTTTTCTTTTTAGAGTGGTATAATACTTTTTAGAAAGAACAATTTAGAAAAGAGCATGCATATGATTGCACTAGAAGAAAAAATTACAATTTTGCCAACTCTCTTCGTCGAGAAACGAGATGGGAGACGTGTTGTATTTGATGTGGATAAGATTGACAAGGCTCTCCACAAGGCGGCAGACAAGGTTATGGATGTGACACCCTTGGTTGAAAAGCGCCTCAATGCTCTGACCGAGCGAATTGTCACAGAAATTCATAGTCGCTTTCCAAAGGGAGTTAAGATTTATGAAATTCAAAATATCGTAGAACATGAACTCCTTGAAGCCAAAGAATATGCGCTAGCTGAGGAGTATATTACTTATCGGACGCAGAGGGATTTTGAGCGCTCAAAAGCGACAGATATCAACTTTAGTATCCATAAACTACTCAACAAAGACCAGGCAGTTGTCAATGAAAATGCCAATAAAGACAGCGATGTCTTCAACACCCAACGTGATTTGACAGCAGGGATTGTTGGAAAGTCAATCGGATTGCAAATGCTTCCTAAGCATGTAGCCAATGCCCACCAAAAAGGGGATATCCACTATCACGATTTGGACTACAGTCCCTATACACCTATGACCAACTGCTGTTTGATTGATTTCAAGGGGATGTTGGATAATGGTTTTAAGATTGGAAATGCAGAGGTAGAAAGTCCCAAGTCTATCCAGACTGCGACAGCACAGATTTCGCAAATCATCGCCAACGTTGCTTCTAGCCAGTATGGTGGCTGTTCAGCTGACCGTATCGATGAAGTTTTGGCGCCTTATGCAGAGAAGAACTATCAAAAACATCTCAAAGATGCAGAAGAGTGGGTATTGCCTGAAAAACGAGAAGATTATGCCTGGAAGAAAACGCAAAAGGACATCTATGATGCCATGCAATCTCTCGAGTATGAAATCAACACCCTCTTCACTTCAAATGGACAAACACCTTTTACCTCGCTAGGTTTTGGTCTAGGAACCAATCGTTTTGAGCGTGAAATTCAAACGGCAATTTTAAACATTCGTATCAAGGGACTTGGTTCGGAACACCGCACAGCTATCTTCCCTAAACTCATCTTTACGCTTAAAAGAGGCCTCAATTTAGAGGAAGGTTCGCCTAACTACGACATCAAACAGTTGGCCCTCGAGTGTGCAACTAAACGGATGTATCCGGATGTCTTATCCTATGATAAGATTGTTGACTTGACAGGTTCTTTCAAAGTTCCTATGGGCTGCCGTTCTTTCCTTCAAGGATGGAAAGATGAGAATGGTGTAGAAGTCAATTCGGGTCGGATGAATCTAGGCGTTGTGACAGTTAACCTGCCTCGTATTGCTCTTGAGTCTGAGGGCGACATGAATAAGTTCTGGGAAATCTTCAACGAGCGGATGAATATTGCTGAGGATGCTCTGGTTTACCGTGTCGAACGAACCAAGGAAGCGACACCGGCAAATGCTCCTATTCTTTATCAGTACGGTGCTTTTGGCCATCGTCTAGGTAAAGAAGAGAGTGTTGACCAGCTCTTTAAGAATCGTCGTGCGACAGTTTCGCTGGGCTATATCGGCTTGTATGAAGTAGCGACAGTTTTCTTTGGAAATAGCTGGGAACACAATCCAGAAGCCAAGGAATTCACGCTAGACATCATTCGAGATATGAAACGCCGTGTAGAAGAGTGGTCAGACCAATATGGTTATCATTTCTCTATCTACTCAACACCGTCCGAAAGCTTGACAGACCGTTTCTGTCGATTAGATACAGAGAAGTTTGGCTCTATTCCTGATATCACAGACAAGGAATACTACACCAACTCTTTCCACTACGATGTTCGTAAAAATCCAACACCGTTTGAAAAATTGGACTTTGAGAAAGTCTATCCAGAAGCGGGTGCGTCAGGTGGTTTCATCCATTATTGTGAGTATCCAGTCCTCCAGCAAAATCCTAAAGCCTTGGAAGCTGTCTGGGATTATGCTTATGACCGTGTGGGTTATCTTGGAACCAATACTCCAATAGACCGTTGCTACAAGTGTGACTTTGAAGGGGATTTTGAACCAACTGAGAGAGGATTTGCTTGTCCAAACTGTGGCAATAGCGACCCTAAAACAGTAGACGTTGTTAAACGGACTTGTGGCTATTTAGGTAATCCTCAAGCGAGACCCATGGTCAACGGCCGTCACAAGGAAATCGCAGCGCGTGTCAAACATATGAATGGCTCAACGATTAAAATAGCTGGGCATCAAGTAACAAATTAGAAAGAAATGAAATGGGAAAATATCAATTAGACGATAAGGGTCGCGCACAAGTGACCCGTTATCACGAGAAACACTCTAAAGGTGGAGCTGGTAAGAAAGAACGCTTGCTCAACCTCAAAGAACAATTTTTAAACAAGAACAAGAAAAAATAAAAGTGAGAGTCAGCTCTCGCTTTTCTCATAGTGGGAGGTAAGGATGGAACTACGCAGACCAAGATTAGCAGATAAAGAAACAGTTTTAGAGATGATGGCAGAGTTTGAAAAGAGCCAATCAGCCCATGATGGAGGATTTTGGGATACAGAGAACTTTGTGTACGAAGAGTGGTTGGAAACAAATATGCAAAAAGAGATGGGAATGAACTTGCCTGAAAATCGTGTTCCTTCTATTCAATTTGTATCATTTGATGATGTAGGTCGTGCTCTAGGATTTTTGAATCTGCGATTGAGACTGGATGAGGGTTTACTGAATTATGCTGGCCACATTGGCTACTCCATTCGTCCATCTGAAAGAGGCAAGGGTTATGCAAAAGAGACTCTCCGTCAGGGCTTGCAAGTTGCTAAGGAAAAGAACATTAAGAAAGCTCTAGTGACCTGTAGCGTGAATAATCCTGCTAGCAGAGTAGTTATTCTATCAAATGGAGGTCTCATTGAGGATGTTCGCAATGGTGTGGAGCGTTATTGGATAGAGGTAGCGAATGAATAATCCAAAACCACAAGAATGGAAAAGCGAGGAACTCAGTCAAGGGCGTATCATCGACTACAAGGCCTTTAACTTTGTAGATGGAGAAGGTGTGCGTAACTCTCTCTATGTATCAGGTTGCATGTTTCACTGCGAGGGATGTTATAATGTTGCGACTTGGTCTTTCAATGCAGGAATTCCCTACACAGCAGAATTAGAAGAGCAAATCATGGCAGATCTTGCCCAGCCCTATGTTCAAGGATTGACCTTGCTGGGAGGGGAGCCCTTTCTCAATACTGGGATTCTCTTGCCACTCGTTAAGCGCATTCGGAAGGAATTGCCAGACAAGGACATCTGGTCCTGGACGGGCTACACTTGGGAAGAAATGATGCTGGAGACTCCAGACAAACTGGAACTCTTATCGCTAATTGACATCCTTGTAGATGGACGATACGATCGAACTAAGAGAAATCTTATGCTTCAGTTTCGAGGCTCGTCCAACCAAAGAATCATCGATGTGCAAAAATCGCTCAAAAGTGTGCAAGTGGTGATTTGGGACAAGCTCAATGACGGAAAAGAAAGTTATGAACAGGTAAAGAGAGAGTGAAGAAAAACGACTTAATAGAAGGACTGGTTTCAGAGATAGAAGCTGGAAAAAATCAGGACACTGGGAATATACGGTCATGGAGCTTCAGGTAAATCAACCTTTGCACAGGAATTGTACCAAGCTTTAGATTCTACTACAGTAAATTTGCTAGAAACAGATCCCTATATCACCTCAGAACGCCATCTGGTAGTACCCAAGGACGAGCCAAATCAAAAGGTGACAGCCTGTCTGCCGGTGGCACATGAATTGGCAAGTTTGCGGAGAGATATCTTAGCCTTGCAGGCAGGTATGGATATCTTAACAATTGAAGAACCTTGGAAAGCTAGTGAGGTCTTGTCTGGAGCAAAACCGATTTTGATTGTCGAAGGGATGTCTGTAGGCTTTTTACCCAAGGAACTCTTTGACCAAACCATCTGTTTCTACACGGATGAGGAGACCGAATTAAAGCGGCGTCTAGCTCGAGATACGACAGTGAGAAATCGCGATGCATCCTTTATATTTGCTAGCCATCAGATGAGACGGGAGCAATATCTACACTACTATAAAGAAACCGAGTCAAGGGCGGACATTCTAGTGGACCAATCAGAAGATAAATTTGAGGTCAAGAGGAGTCAATTTATATAGAAGAAAATATGCAATTTTAGAAAGAAAAAATAGGAAAACAGTTTCATCGCAAAAAAACGAAAAAACAGCAACAAATCCCTTGCAATCGCAGGGGCTTTGTGTTATTCTATTATGGTGCTGTAAATTACAGCTTTAGCTTTGATGCAAGAGGTTGCGACACGCTCGGTTGCATTGCCACGCAACACCGCGTCGGTTTTCTTGTGGAGCTAGCCTATTATCTTAAATAGACGAAAAGGAGAAAAAGATGGCAAACAAAAAAATCCGTATCCGTTTGAAAGCTTACGAACACCGTACGCTTGACACAGCGGCTGCAAAAATCGTAGAATCAGCTACTCGTACAGGTGCACAAGTTGCGGGTCCAATCCCACTTCCAACTGAACGTAGCCTCTACACAATCATTCGTGCGACTCACAAATACAAAGACTCTCGCGAACAATTTGAAATGCGTACACACAAACGTTTGATCGATATCGTTAACCCAACTCAAAAAACAGTTGATGCTTTGATGAAATTGGATCTTCCAAGTGGTGTAAACGTAGAAATCAAACTTTAATCTAAAATATAAAAGAGCAGAGGCTGGTGTTTCAATCTAATTGAACACGGGCTAACTCGGTGTGAAAAAGATAAACTTCCTCGTGTCTGCTAGACACTGCGTCAGTTTCCTATTTTCACTTTGAGTTTGACGCCCTTTGTATCTTAGACTTGAGCATAAAAAACGCTCGTTAAAAACTTTTTGAATAAAAAATATAGAAAAGGAACTATTTTCTCATGACAAAAGGAATCTTAGGGAAAAAAGTGGGAATGACTCAAATCTTCACTGAAGCTGGCGAATTGATCCCTGTAACAGTTATTGAAGCAACTCCAAACGTTGTCCTTCAAGTTAAAACTGTTGAAACAGACGGATACAACGCTATCCAAGTTGGTTTCGATGACAAACGCGAAGTATTGAGCAACAAACCTGCTAAAGGACATGTAGCGAAAGCTAACACGGCTCCTAAGCGCTTCATTCGTGAATTCAAAAACGTTGAAGGCTTGGAAGTTGGCGCTGAAATCACAGTTGAAACATTCGCAGCTGGAGACGTTGTTGACGTAACTGGTACTTCTAAAGGTAAAGGTTTCCAAGGTGTTATCAAACGCCACGGACAATCACGTGGACCAATGGCTCACGGTTCTCGTTACCACCGTCGTCCAGGTTCTATGGGACCTGTTGCACCTAACCGCGTATTCAAAGGTAAAAACCTTGCAGGACGTATGGGTGGCGACCGCGTAACAATTCAAAACCTTGAAGTTGTACAAGTTGTTCCAGAAAAGAACGTTATCCTTATTAAAGGTAACGTACCAGGTGCTAAGAAATCTCTTATCACTATCAAGTCAGCAGTTAAAGCTGGTAAATAATAAGGAAAGGGGAATACAGTCAAAATGGCAAATGTAACATTATTCGACCAAACTGGTAAACAAGCGGGCGAAGTTGTTCTTAACGATGCAATCTTTGGTATCGAACCAAACCAATCTGTTGTGTTTGATGTGATTATCAGCCAACGTGCTAGCCTTCGTCAAGGAACTCACGCAGTTAAAAACCGCTCAGCTGTTTCAGGTGGCGGACGCAAACCATGGCGTCAAAAAGGAACTGGACGTGCTCGTCAAGGTTCTATCCGCTCTCCACAATGGCGTGGTGGTGGAATCGTCTTCGGACCAACTCCACGTAGCTATGCGTACAAACTTCCTCAAAAAGTTCGTCGCCTTGCGCTTAAATCTGTTTACTCAGAAAAAGTTGCTGAAAACAAATTTGTAGCCGTTGATTCTCTTGAATTTACAGCTCCAAAAACTGCTGAATTTGCAAAAGTTCTTGCAGCTTTGAGCATCGATTCTAAAGTCCTTGTTATTCTTGAAGAAGGAAACGAATTCGCAGCTCTTTCAGCTCGTAACCTTCCAAACGTGAAAGTTGCGACTGCTACAACTGCAAGTGTTCTTGACATCGCAAATAGTGACAAACTTCTTGTTACTCAAGCAGCTATCTCTAAAATCGAGGAGGTTCTTGCATAATGAATTTGTATGATGTTATCAAAAAACCTGTCATCACTGAAAGCTCAATGGCTCAACTTGAAGCAGGAAAATATGTATTTGAAGTTGACACTCGTGCACACAAACTTTTGATCAAGCAAGCTGTTGAAGCTGCTTTCGAAGGTGTTAAAGTTGCTAATGTTAACACAATCAACGTAAAACCAAAAGCTAAACGTGTTGGACGTTACACTGGTTTTACTAACAAAACTAAAAAAGCTATCATCACACTTACAGCTGATTCTAAAGCAATCGAGTTGTTTGCTGCTGAAGCTGAATAATCTAAGGAGGAAATATCGTGGGAATTCGTGTTTATAAACCAACAACAAACGGTCGCCGTAATATGACTTCTTTGGATTTCGCTGAAATCACAACAAGCACTCCTGAAAAATCATTGCTTGTTGCATTGAAGAGCAAGGCTGGTCGTAACAACAACGGTCGTATCACAGTTCGTCACCAAGGTGGTGGACACAAACGTTTCTACCGTTTGGTTGACTTCAAACGTAACAAAGACAACGTTGAAGCAGTTGTTAAAACAATCGAGTACGATCCAAACCGTTCTGCAAACATCGCTCTTGTACACTACACTGACGGTGTGAAAGCATACATCATCGCTCCAAAAGGTCTTGAAGTAGGTCAACGTATCGTTTCAGGTCCAGAAGCAGATATCAAAGTCGGAAACGCTCTTCCACTTGCTAACATCCCAGTTGGTACTTTGATCCACAACATCGAGTTGAAACCAGGTCGTGGTGGTGAATTGGTACGTGCTGCTGGTGCATCTGCTCAAGTATTGGGTTCTGAAGGTAAATACGTTCTTGTTCGTCTTCAATCAGGTGAAGTTCGTATGATTCTTGGAACTTGCCGTGCTACAGTTGGTGTTGTCGGAAACGAACAACATGGACTTGTAAACCTTGGTAAAGCAGGACGTAGCCGTTGGAAAGGTATCCGCCCAACAGTTCGTGGTTCTGTAATGAACCCTAACGATCACCCACACGGTGGTGGTGAAGGTAAAGCACCAGTTGGTCGTAAAGCACCATCTACTCCATGGGGCAAACCTGCTCTTGGTCTTAAAACTCGTAACAAGAAAGCGAAATCTGACAAACTTATCGTTCGTCGTCGCAACGAGAAATAATATTAAACTAGTCGCTTAAGCAACTAGTAAATCCGCCAGCTCGGTAGCGCTCCATAGGAGCGCAAGCCGCTGTGGTACAACATTTAAAGGAGAAAATATAAAAATGGGACGCAGTCTTAAAAAAGGACCTTTCGTCGATGAGCATTTGATGAAAAAAGTTGAAGCTCAAGCTAACGACGAAAAGAAAAAAGTTATTAAAACTTGGTCACGTCGTTCAACGATCTTCCCAAGTTTCATTGGTTACACTATCGCAGTTTATGACGGACGTAAACACGTACCTGTTTACATCCAAGAAGACATGGTAGGTCACAAACTTGGTGAATTTGCACCAACTCGTACTTACAAAGGTCACGCTGCAGACGACAAGAAAACACGTAGAAAATAAGGAGAACATAAATGGCAGAAATTACTTCAGCTAAAGCAATGGCTCGTACAGTACGTGTTTCACCTCGTAAATCACGTCTTGTTCTTGATAACATCCGTGGTAAAAGCGTAGCCGATGCAATCGCAATCTTGACATTCACTCCAAACAAAGCTGCTGAAATCATCTTGAAAGTTTTGAACTCAGCTGTAGCTAACGCTGAAAACAACTTTGGTTTGGATAAAGCTAACTTGGTAGTATCTGAAGCATTCGCAAACGAAGGACCAACTATGAAACGTTTCCGTCCACGTGCGAAAGGTTCAGCTTCACCAATCAACAAACGTACAGCTCACATCACTGTGGCTGTTGCAGAAAAATAAGGAGGTAAAATCGTGGGTCAAAAAGTACATCCAATTGGTATGCGTGTCGGCATCATCCGTGATTGGGATGCCAAATGGTATGCTGAAAAAGAATACGCGGATTACCTTCATGAAGATCTTGCAATCCGTAAATTCGTTCAAAAAGAACTTGCTGACGCAGCAGTTTCAACTATTGAAATCGAACGCGCAGTAAACAAAGTTAACGTTTCACTTCACACTGCTAAACCAGGTATGGTTATCGGTAAAGGTGGTGCTAACGTTGATGCACTCCGTGCAAAACTTAACAAATTGACTGGAAAACAAGTACACATCAACATCATCGAAATCAAACAACCTGATTTGGATGCTCACCTTGTAGGTGAAGGTATTGCTCGTCAATTGGAGCAACGTGTTGCTTTCCGTCGTGCACAAAAACAAGCAATCCAACGTGCAATGCGTGCTGGAGCTAAAGGAATCAAAACTCAAGTATCAGGTCGTTTGAACGGTGCAGATATCGCCCGTGCTGAAGGATACTCTGAAGGAACTGTTCCGCTTCACACACTTCGTGCAGATATCGATTACGCTTGGGAAGAAGCAGATACTACATACGGTAAACTTGGTGTTAAAGTATGGATCTACCGTGGTGAAGTTCTTCCAGCTCGCAAAAACACTAAAGGAGGTAAATAACCAATGTTAGTACCTAAACGTGTTAAACACCGTCGTGAATTCCGTGGAAAAATGCGCGGTGAAGCAAAAGGTGGAAAAGAAGTAGCATTCGGTGAATACGGTCTTCAAGCTACAACTAGCCACTGGATCACTAACCGCCAAATCGAAGCTGCTCGTATCGCCATGACTCGTTACATGAAACGTGGTGGTAAAGTTTGGATTAAAATCTTCCCACACAAATCATACACTGCTAAAGCTATTGGTGTGCGTATGGGATCTGGTAAAGGGGCGCCTGAAGGTTGGGTAGCACCAGTTAAACGTGGTAAAGTGATGTTCGAAATCGCTGGTGTATCTGAAGAGATCGCTCGTGAAGCGCTTCGTCTTGCTAGCCACAAATTGCCAGTTAAATGTAAATTCGTAAAACGTGAAGCAGAATAAGGAGAAGGCATGAAACTTAATGAAGTAAAAGAATTTGTTAAAGAACTTCGTGGTCTTTCTCAAGAAGAACTCGCGAAGCGCGAAAACGAATTGAAAAAAGAATTGTTTGAACTTCGTTTCCAAGCTGCTACTGGTCAATTGGAACAAACAGCTCGCTTGAAAGAAGTTAAAAAACAAATCGCTCGTATCAAAACAGTTCAATCTGAAGCGAAATAATAGACTAGGGAAGGAGAAATTTCAATGGAACGCAATAATCGTAAAGTTCTTGTTGGACGTGTTGTATCTGACAAAATGGACAAGACAATCACAGTTGTAGTTGAAACAAAACGTAACCACCCAGTCTATGGTAAACGTATTAACTACTCTAAAAAATACAAAGCTCATGATGAAAACAATGTTGCCAAAGAAGGCGATATCGTACGTATCATGGAAACTCGTCCGCTTTCAGCTACAAAACGTTTCCGTCTTGTAGAAGTTGTTGAAGAAGCGGTCATCATCTAATCAAACCTGAAAGGAGAAAACTGAAATGATTCAAACAGAAACTCGTTTGAAAGTCGCAGACAACAGCGGTGCTCGCGAAATCTTGACTATCAAAGTTCTTGGTGGTTCAGGACGTAAATTTGCAAACATCGGTGATGTTATCGTGGCATCTGTAAAACAAGCTACTCCTGGTGGTGCGGTTAAAAAAGGTGACGTTGTTAAAGCAGTTATCGTTCGTACTAAATCAGGTGCTCGTCGTGCTGATGGTTCATACATCAAATTTGACGAAAACGCAGCAGTTATCATCCGTGAAGACAAAACTCCTCGCGGAACACGTATCTTTGGCCCAGTTGCACGTGAATTGCGTGAAGGTGGCTTCATGAAGATCGTGTCACTTGCTCCAGAAGTACTTTAATTTTTAGAAACAAACTAGTCCCCTGGATTTACCTCCAGGGTGCCCTTATGGGCGTAAGAAAAATCAAGGAGAAACCTAATGTTTGTAAAAAAAGGCGACAAAGTTCGCGTAATCGCTGGTAAAGATAAGGGAACAGAAGCTGTTGTCCTTACTGCCCTTCCAAAAGTAAACAAAGTTATCGTTGAAGGTGTTAACATCGTTAAGAAACACCAACGTCCAACTAACGAGCTTCCTCAAGGTGGTATCATCGAGAAAGAAGCAGCTATCCACGTATCAAACGTTCAAGTTTTAGACAAAAATGGTGTGGCTGGCCGTGTTGGTTACAAATTTGTAGACGGTAAAAAAGTTCGCTACAACAAAAAATCAGGCGAAGTGCTTGATTAATCACGAAGGAAAGGAGAAGTATAATGGCAAATCGTTTAAAAGAAAAATATCTTAATGAAGTAGTTCCTGCTTTGACAGAACAATTCAACTACTCATCAGTGATGGCTGTGCCTAAAGTAGATAAGATCGTTTTGAACATGGGTGTTGGTGAAGCTGTATCAAACGCTAAAAGCCTTGAAAAAGCTGCTGAAGAATTGGCACTTATCTCAGGTCAAAAACCACTTATCACTAAAGCTAAAAAATCAATCGCCGGCTTCCGTCTTCGTGAAGGTGTTGCGATCGGTGCAAAAGTTACCCTTCGTGGTGAACGTATGTACGAATTCTTGGATAAATTGGTTTCAGTTTCACTTCCACGTGTACGTGACTTCCACGGTGTTCCAACAAAATCATTTGATGGACGCGGAAACTACACACTTGGTGTGAAAGAACAATTGATCTTCCCAGAAATCAACTTCGATGACGTTGACAAAACTCGTGGTCTTGACATCGTTATCGTAACAACTGCTAACACTGACGAAGAGTCACGTGCATTGCTTACAGGCCTTGGAATGCCTTTTGCAAAATAATATAGGAGGTAAATCTAATGGCTAAAAAATCAATGATTGCTAAGAACAAACGTCCAGCGAAGTTCTCTACTCAAGCTTATACTCGTTGTGAAAAATGTGGTCGTCCACATTCAGTTTACCGCAAATTTAAACTTTGCCGTGTTTGCTTCCGTGAATTAGCTTACAAAGGACAAATTCCTGGTGTAACAAAAGCATCTTGGTAATTTAAGATCTCAAGGGCGTCAAAACTCCAAGTGAAAATAGGAAACTTGACGAAGAAACTGAAGTTTCTAGGAAAGTTTATCTTTTTCACACAGAGTTTAGCCCGGGTTCAGTTGGACTTGCCAATTTGAACACGCGCTACAGCTTTGGCAAAAAAGATCAATTTTCTTTGGAGCATCGCTCCTGCATCAAATTGCCTATTTTTGCTCTTGCTGTTACGCTCTTTGTATCATGTATTAACTAGCAAGTGCAACTTGCAAACTACTAGTAAGAGGAGAAAAACAAAATGGTTATGACTGACCCAATCGCAGACTTCCTAACTCGTATTCGTAACGCTAACCAAGCGAAACACGAAGTACTTGAAGTACCTGCATCAAACATCAAAAAAGGGATTGCTGAAATCCTTAAACGCGAAGGTTTTGTAAAAAACGTTGAAATCATCGAAGATGACAAACAAGGCATCATCCGTGTATTCCTTAAATACGGACCAAACGGTGAAAAAGTTATCACTAACTTGAAACGTGTTTCTAAACCAGGACTTCGTGTCTACAAAAAACGTGAAGACCTTCCAAAAGTTCTTAACGGACTTGGAATTGCTATCCTTTCAACTTCTGAAGGTTTGCTTACTGATAAAGAAGCACGCCAAAAGAATGTTGGTGGAGAAGTTATCGCTTACGTTTGGTAATTGATGATGTGAGAGCGTTAAAAGAATGCAGTGAAAATAGGAAGTTTGTAGCAGGAGCGATGCTCCAAGACAAACTTATCTTTTTCACCAAATTCTTAGCTCGAACTCAAATCAAGATACAAAGCTCGTTAGAGTGTGTTCAGTTCAGCTCTTGAACTAAATAAGTATCTGAACCCCGTGAAAACTGGCCGTTCTGGCCTGACAATTTAACAGGAGAAAATAAACATGTCACGTATTGGTAATAAAGTTATCGTGTTGCCTGCTGGTGTTGAACTCACTAACAATGACAACCTTGTAACTGTAAAAGGACCTAAAGGAGAACTTACTCGTGAGTTCTCAAAAGATATTGAAATCCGTGTGGAAGGTACTGAAGTAACTCTTCACCGTCCAAACGATTCAAAAGAAATGAAAACTATCCACGGAACTACTCGTGCCCTTTTGAACAACATGGTTGTTGGTGTATCAGAAGGATTCAAGAAAGAACTTGAAATGCGCGGGGTTGGTTACCGTGCACAACTTCAAGGATCTAAACTTGTTTTGGCTGTTGGTAAATCTCATCCAGACGAAGTTGAAGCTCCAGAAGGAATTACTTTTGAACTTCCAAACCCAACAACAATCGTTGTTAGCGGAATTTCAAAAGAAGTAGTTGGACAAACAGCTGCTTACGTACGTAGCCTTCGTTCACCAGAACCATATAAAGGTAAAGGTATCCGTTACGTTGGTGAATTCGTTCGCCGTAAAGAAGGTAAAACAGGTAAATAATGTTGAGTGGTTGATTCCCAACCACCAACCTATTTTCCAACTTTGTGCATAGCACACGATTTAAAACTAAAGAGGTGAAAACTGTGATTTCAAAACCAGATAAAAACAAACTCCGCCAAAAACGCCACCGTCGCGTTCGCGGAAAACTCTCTGGAACTGCTGATCGCCCACGTTTGAACGTATTCCGTTCTAATACAGGCATCTACGCTCAAGTGATTGATGACGTAGCGGGTGTAACGCTCGCAAGTGCTTCAACTCTTGATAAAGAAGTTTCAAAAGGAACTAAAACTGAACAAGCCGTTGCTGTCGGTAAACTCGTTGCAGAACGTGCAAACGCTAAAGGTATTTCAGAAGTGGTGTTCGACCGCGGTGGATATCTATATCACGGACGTGTGAAAGCTTTGGCTGATGCAGCTCGTGAAAACGGATTGAAATTCTAATAGGAGGACACTAGAAAATGGCATTTAAAGACAATGCAGTTGAATTAGAAGAACGCGTAGTTGCTGTCAACCGTGTTACAAAAGTTGTTAAAGGTGGACGTCGTCTTCGTTTCGCAGCTCTTGTTGTTGTTGGTGACCACAACGGTCGCGTAGGATTTGGTACTGGTAAAGCTCAAGAAGTTCCAGAAGCAATCCGTAAAGCAGTAGATGATGCTAAGAAAAACTTGATCGAAGTTCCTATGGTTGGAACAACAATCCCACACGAAGTTCTTTCAGAATTCGGTGGAGCTAAAGTATTGTTGAAACCTGCTGTAGAAGGTTCTGGAGTTGCCGCTGGTGGTGCAGTTCGTGCCGTTGTGGAATTGGCAGGTGTGGCAGATATTACATCTAAATCACTTGGTTCTAACACTCCAATCAACATTGTTCGTGCAACTGTTGAAGGTTTGAAACAATTGAAACGCGCTGAAGAAGTTGCTGCCCTTCGTGGTATTTCAGTTTCTGATTTGGCATAAGAAAGGGGATAAAATGGCTCAAATTAAAATTACTTTGACTAAGTCTCCAATCGGACGCATTCCATCACAACGTAAAACTGTTGTAGCACTTGGACTTGGCAAATTGAACAGCTCTGTTATTAAAGAAGACAACGCTGCTATCCGTGGTATGATCACAGCAGTATCTCACTTGGTAACAGTTGAAGAAGTAAACTAATGAATTTTTAGGGGATGTGCACTATACCATCCCCTAAAACTAGATATAGTCATCTATGATGACGTCGTATAGGCGAGTTGATGGGGGAGACAACCTTTTCTCCCTTATCGGCGCTAGCATTTTACAAAAGAGGAGAAAATAAAAATGAAACTTCATGAATTGAAACCTGCAGAAGGTTCTCGTAAAGTACGTAACCGCGTTGGTCGTGGTACTTCATCAGGTAACGGTAAAACATCTGGTCGTGGTCAAAAAGGTCAAAAAGCTCGTAGCGGTGGCGGAGTTCGCCTTGGTTTTGAAGGTGGACAAACTCCATTGTTCCGTCGTCTTCCAAAACGTGGATTCACTAACATCAACGCTAAAGAATACGCAATTGTGAACCTTGACCAATTGAACGTCTTTGAAGATGGTGCTGAGGTTACTCCAGTTGTTCTTATCGAAGCAGGAATTGTTAAAGCTGAAAAATCAGGTATTAAAATTCTTGGTAACGGTGAGTTGACTAAGAAATTGACTGTGAAAGCAGCTAAATTCTCTAAATCAGCTGAAGAAGCTATCACTGCTAAAGGTGGTTCAGTAGAAGTCATCTAAGAGAGGTGACCTATGTTTTTTAAATTATTAAGAGAAGCTCTTAAAGTCAAGCAGGTTCGATCAAAAATTTTATTTACAATTTTTATCGTTTTGGTCTTTCGTATCGGAACTAGCATTACAGTTCCTGGTGTGAATGCCAATAGCTTGAATGCTTTAAGTGGATTATCCTTCTTAAACATGTTGAGCTTGGTGTCGGGGAATGCTCTAAAAAACTTTTCGATTTTTGCACTAGGAGTTAGTCCCTATATCACCGCTTCTATCGTTGTCCAACTCTTGCAAATGGATATTTTACCCAAGTTTGTAGAGTGGGGGAAACAAGGGGAAGTAGGCCGAAGAAAATTGAATCAAGCTACTCGTTATATTGCTCTAGTTCTCGCTTTTGTGCAATCTATCGGGATTACAGCTGGTTTTAATACCTTGGCTGGAGCTCAATTGATTAAAACTGCTTTAACTCCACAAGTTTTTCTGACGATTGGTATCATCTTAACAGCTGGTAGTATGATTGTCACTTGGTTGGGTGAGCAAATTACAGATAAGGGATACGGAAATGGTGTCTCTATGATTATCTTTGCCGGGATTGTTGCCTCAATTCCAGAGATGATTCAGGGCATCTATGTGGACTACTTTGTGAACGTCCCAAGTAGCCGTATCACTTCATCTATCATTTTCGTAATCATTTTGATTATTACTGTATTGTTGATCATTTACTTTACAACTTATGTTCAACAAGCAGAATACAAAATTCCAATCCAATATACTAAGGTTGCACAAGGTGCTCCATCTAGCTCTTACCTTCCATTGAAGGTAAACCCTGCTGGAGTTATCCCTGTTATCTTTGCAAGTTCCATTACTGCAGCGCCTGCGGCTATTCTTCAGTTTTTGAGCGCTACAGGTCATGATTGGGCTTGGGTAAGGGTAGCACAAGAAATGCTGGCAACCACTTCTCCAACTGGTATTGCCATGTATGCTTTGTTGATTATTCTCTTTACATTCTTCTATACGTTTGTACAGATTAATCCTGAAAAAGCGGCAGAGAACCTACAAAAGAGCGGTGCCTATATCCATGGAGTTCGTCCTGGTAAAGGTACAGAAGAATATATGTCTAAACTTCTTCGTCGTCTTGCAACTGTTGGTTCCCTCTTCCTTGGTGTGATTTCCATTTTGCCGATTGCAGCTAAAGATGTATTTGGTCTTTCTGATGTTGTTGCCTTTGGGGGAACAAGTCTCTTGATCATTATCTCTACTGGTATCGAAGGAATCAAGCAATTGGAAGGTTACCTATTGAAACGTAAGTATGTTGGTTTCATGGATAGAACAGAATAAAAGTATTTACTGATACTCTTCGAAAATCTCTTCAAACCACGTCAGCTTTATCTGCAACCTCAAAGCAGTGCTTTGAGCAACCTGCGGCTAGCTTCCTAGTTTGCTCTTTGATTTTCATTGAGTATGAAGCAGTAAATGCTGAGGGAGTGGAGGTTTAAACTCTGACATTTGTGAGAGTTTGGTCTCCCCTCTTCTATTTTGTTTTTAAATAGGGGTGAAAAGACTTTTTGCTTCTATTTAAAAATAAAATAAGGAGATCAGATCATGAATCTTTTGATTATGGGCTTACCTGGTGCAGGTAAGGGAACTCAAGCAGCAAAAATCGTAGAACAATTCCATGTTGCACATATCTCAACAGGTGATATGTTCCGCGCTGCAATGGCAAATCAAACTGAAATGGGTGTTCTTGCTAAGTCATATATTGACAAGGGTGAATTGGTTCCTGACGAAGTTACAAATGGGATCGTAAAAGAACGTCTTTCACAAGATGATATTAAAGAAACAGGATTCTTGTTGGATGGTTACCCACGTACGATCGAACAAGCTCATGCCTTAGACAAAACATTGGCTGAACTTGGCATCGAACTAGAAGGTGTTATCAACATCGAAGTGAATCCAGACAGCCTCTTGGAACGTTTGAGTGGCCGTATCATCCACCGCGTAACTGGAGAAACTTTCCACAAGGTCTTTAACCCACCAGTTGACTATAAAGAAGAAGATTACTACCAACGTGAAGATGATAAACCTGAGACAGTAAAACGTCGATTGGACGTTAATATTGCTCAAGGAGAACCAATCATTGCTCACTACCGTGCCAAAGGTTTGGTTCATGACATCGAAGGTAATCAAGATATCAATGATGTCTTCTCAGATATTGAAAAAGTATTGACAAATTTGAAATAAAGCGTTTTTCACACTTGCAAAAATCCGCTACAAATGTTATACTGAGATAGTCTGACTTATAATTGTTGTCTCTGTGTCTAGAGGCATCGAATCGAAATTTATGGAGGTGCTTTTGCGTGGCAAAAGACGATGTGATTGAAGTTGAAGGCAAAGTAGTTGATACAATGCCGAATGCAATGTTTACGGTTGAACTTGAAAATGGACATCAGATTTTAGCAACAGTTTCTGGTAAAATTCGTAAAAACTATATTCGTATTTTAGCGGGAGATCGTGTTACTGTCGAAATGAGTCCATATGACTTGACACGTGGACGTATCACTTACCGCTTTAAATAATCGAAAAACTTGGAGGGATAAGAAATGAAAGTAAGACCATCGGTCAAACCAATTTGCGAATACTGTAAAGTTATTCGTCGTAATGGTCGTGTTATGGTAATTTGCCCAGCAAATCCAAAACACAAACAACGTCAAGGATAAGATAGAAAGGAGAAAACATGGCTCGTATTGCTGGAGTTGACATTCCAAATGACAAACGCGTAGTAATCTCATTGACTTATGTTTATGGTATCGGACTTGCAACATCTAAGAAAATTTTGGCTGCTGCTGGAATCTCAGAAGATGTTCGTGTACGTGATCTTACATCAGATCAAGAAGATGCTATCCGTCGTGAAGTGGATGCAATCAAAGTTGAAGGTGACCTTCGTCGTGAAGTAAACTTGAACATCAAACGTTTGATGGAAATCGGTTCATACCGTGGTATCCGTCACCGTCGTGGACTTCCTGTCCGTGGACAAAATACTAAAAACAACGCTCGCACTCGTAAAGGTAAAGCTGTTGCGATTGCTGGTAAGAAAAAATAATATAGGAGGTAAAAGTCTTGGCTAAACCAACACGTAAACGTCGTGTGAAAAAGAATATCGAATCTGGTATTGCTCATATTCACGCTACATTTAATAACACTATTGTTATGATTACTGATGTGCATGGTAATGCAATTGCTTGGTCATCAGCTGGTGCTCTTGGTTTCAAAGGTTCTCGTAAATCTACACCATTCGCTGCTCAAATGGCTTCTGAAGCTGCTGCTAAATCTGCACAAGAACACGGTCTTAAATCAGTTGAAGTTACTGTAAAAGGTCCAGGTTCTGGTCGTGAGTCAGCTATTCGTGCGCTTGCTGCCGCTGGTCTTGAAGTAACAGCAATTCGTGATGTGACTCCAGTGCCACACAATGGTGCTCGTCCTCCAAAACGTCGCCGTGTATAATCATCGCATTACACTGCTTTTCGTTTAAGAGGGAGTAACTAAATGATCGAGTTTGAAAAACCAAATATAACAAAAATTGATGAAAATAAAGATTATGGCAAGTTTGTAATCGAACCACTTGAACGTGGCTACGGTACAACTCTTGGTAACTCTCTTCGTCGTGTACTTCTAGCTTCTCTACCAGGAGCAGCTGTGACATCTATCAATATTGATGGTGTGTTACATGAGTTTGACACAGTTCCAGGTGTTCGTGAAGACGTGATGCAAATCATTCTGAACATTAAAGGAATTGCAGTGAAATCGTACGTTGAAGACGAAAAAATCATCGAACTGGATGTTGAAGGTCCTGCTGAAGTAACAGCTGGTGACATTTTGACAGATAGCGATATTGAAATTGTAAATCCAGATCATTATCTCTTTACAATCGGTGAAGGTTCTTCTCTAAAAGCGACTATGACTGTTAACAGTGGTCGTGGATATGTACCTGCTGATGAAAATAAAAAAGATAATGCACCAGTTGGAACACTTGCTGTAGATTCTATTTATACACCAGTTACAAAAGTCAACTATCAAGTGGAACCTGCTCGTGTAGGTAGCAATGATGGATTTGACAAATTAACCCTTGAAATCTTGACAAATGGAACAATTATTCCAGAAGATGCTTTAGGGCTTTCAGCACGTATTTTGACAGAACATCTTGATTTGTTTACAAATCTTACTGAGATTGCTAAGTCAACTGAAGTGATGAAAGAAGCTGATACTGAATCTGACGACCGTATTTTGGATCGTACGATTGAGGAACTGGACTTGTCTGTGCGTTCATACAACTGTTTGAAACGTGCCGGTATCAATACTGTGCATGATTTGACAGAAAAATCTGAAGCAGAGATGATGAAAGTACGAAATCTTGGACGCAAGAGTTTGGAAGAAGTGAAACTCAAACTCATTGATTTGGGTCTTGGATTAAAAGATAAATAAAGGAGGAATACATGGCTTACCGTAAACTAGGACGCACTAGCTCACAACGTAAAGCAATGCTTCGCGATTTGACAACTGACCTTTTGATCAACGAATCAATCGTGACAACTGAAGCTCGTGCTAAAGAAATCCGTAAAACTGTTGAAAAAATGATTACTCTAGGTAAACGTGGTGATTTGCATGCACGTCGTCAAGCAGCTGCTTTCGTACGTAATGAAATCGCATCTGAAAACTATGATGAAGCAACTGATAAGTACACTTCTACTACAGCACTTCAAAAATTGTTCTCAGAAATCGCACCTCGTTATGCTGAACGTAACGGTGGATACACTCGTATCCTTAAAACTGAACCACGTCGTGGTGATGCAGCGCCAATGGCGATCATCGAATTAGTATAAAATCATCAATTTTGTTGAGTGTTATGATGATGGAGTCTTGTGCTCTTAGTCTAGCTCTGGTCTACCGCTAGGATTTCGGTCCTAGCGGGAACACTCATCATAAGTTGGGATAGTAGACGCTTGTTTACGAAATTGTTTTTTGCTTAAGAACAACTTCGTAAGCAGGCGTTTTTGAGTATTTTAGTTAGAATTATGCTATACTATTTGAAAAGAATCCTGTTTAATGTTCAGGTTTCCTAATTAAAAGAAGAATTGGAGTTTGCTTATGAAAGCGATTATAACTGTTGTTGGTAAAGATAAATCTGGAATTGTTGCAGGTGTTTCTGGCAAAATTGCAGAATTAGGTTTGAATATTGACGATATTTCTCAAACTGTTTTGGATGAATATTTCACGATGATGGCTGTCGTCTCTAGCGATGAAAAGCAGGATTTTACTTATCTTCGTAATGAATTTGAAGCTTTTGGGCAAATTTTGAATGTGAAAATCAATATTCAGAGTGCAGCGATTTTCGAAGCTATGTATAATATCTAGGAGGTTATCATGGATATTAGACAAGTTACTGAAACCATCGCCATGATTGAGGAGCAAAACTTCGATATCAGAACTATTACCATGGGGATTTCCCTTTTGGACTGTATTGATCCAGATATCAATCGTGCTGCGGAGAAAATTTATCAAAAGATTACGACCAAGGCAGCTAATTTAGTGGCTGTTGGCGATGAAATTGCAGCTGAGTTGGGAATTCCTATCGTTAATAAGCGTGTATCGGTGACTCCTATTTCTCTGATTGGGGCTGCGACAGATGCGACGGACTATGTGGTTCTGGCAAAAGCGCTTGATAAGGCTGCGAAAGAAATCGGTGTGGATTTTATTGGTGGTTTCTCTGCCTTGGTACAAAAGGGGTACCAAAAGGGAGATGAGATTCTCATCAATTCTATTCCTCGCGCTTTGGCTGAAACGGATAAGGTCTGCTCGTCAGTCAATATCGGCTCAACCAAGTCTGGTATCAATATGACGGCTGTCGCAGATATGGGACGAGTTATCAAGGAAACGGCAACTCTATCTGATATGGGGGCAGCTAAGCTGGTTGTATTCGCTAATGCTGTTGAGGATAATCCATTTATGGCGGGTGCCTTCCATGGTGTTGGGGAGGCAGATGTTATCATCAATGTCGGAGTTTCTGGTCCTGGTGTGGTGAAACGTGCCTTGGAAAAAGTTCGTGGACAGAGCTTTGATGTAGTAGCCGAAACGGTCAAGAAGACTGCCTTTAAAATCACTCGTATCGGTCAATTGGTTGGTCAGATGGCTAGTGAAAGACTGGGTGTGGAGTTTGGTATTGTGGACTTGAGTTTGGCGCCAACTCCTGCGGTTGGAGATTCTGTAGCACGTGTCCTTGAGGAAATGGGGCTAGAGACAGTTGGTACGCATGGAACGACGGCTGCCTTGGCTCTCTTGAATGACCAAGTTAAGAAGGGTGGAGTGATGGCCTGCAACCAAGTCGGTGGTTTGTCTGGTGCCTTTATCCCTGTTTCAGAGGATGAGGGGATGATTGCTGCAGTGCAAAATGGCTCTCTTAATCTGGAAAAACTAGAAGCTATGACGGCTATCTGTTCCGTTGGTTTGGATATGATTGCCATTCCGGAGGATACACCTGCTGAAACCATTGCGGCTATGATTGCGGATGAGGCTGCAATTGGTGTCATTAACATGAAAACAACAGCTGTTCGTATCATTCCAAAAGGAAAAGAAGGCGACATGATTGAGTTTGGTGGGCTATTAGGAACTGCGCCGGTTATGAAGGTCAATGGGGCTTCGTCTGCTGATTTCATCTCTCGCGGTGGACAAATCCCAGCACCAATTCATAGTTTTAAAAATTAAGAAAATAGGAGAAAATGATGAAAAAAGAAATGAAACATGCTTTAGTAGCTTTAGGACTGTCTACTTTACTAGTTCCAACTTTTGCCAATCAAGTAGTTTATGCGCAGGAAGAAAGCCATGAAACTACTGCTAGTGTGAGTACAGAAGAGGTTAATAAAAAAATTGAGGAAACGAAGCAATTTTTAATTGATTTGATTAAACAAAATATCTTTGAACAGGTTGATCAAGGAGACTGGGATACAGTTTCTTTTTCCAAGAGTGATGTAAGCTCTATTAGAGATAAATTAAGAGAAGAACTTAATTATAGGTTACAAGATTTCATGGGAGAGTTAGAATATATAAGGAAGTATAGTTTAGAAGGAAAAATTCCTTTGGAAGAGTTACCAAATATTTTATCAGAGTTTAAGAACAAATCTAAAAAAAACTACATTGATCGTTATAGAGAAAAAGATAATTTTTTTGGTCATAGAATGAAGTATATTGTTGCTAAACTTGCTATATACAAGAAAATGAATCTTGTAATTTCTCAAATAAATAATGATTCTCACTATACAGAATTAGAGAAAAAAGAAATGTTAGATAGAGTTTCGAGATACTACGCACCTGGTTCTCTTCAATCTGGTTTTTATGAAGATAATGATAAGTATTTAACTTTATTTAATAATCAAGATAATTTAAACACCTATCTTAAGAAAGTTTCTCTATTTTTATCTAACAATCATTATCCGATTTCTACAGTACCTAAAGAAAAGAATATCCGAGAAATTAATGCTGTTGCCTTTATGGAGAAGACAGCTATTAGTAATGATGATACACTTTCGAAAGCAGAAAAGATTTCTATGTTTAGTAAGATTGATGATATAGTTGAAGAAGGAATACACAAAGTCAAGAAAGAAGCTGGTCTTTTATATGAGGAGAAACCTGAGTTAGTACACATGTTATCCCCTGAAGAGTTATCTGTCTTTACTAAGCGTATTGAGGATATTTACCAAGGAAAAGCTAAGCCTAAGGTGACAAAAGAAGAGGCTATTCAAGCAGTTTCTACTGGGACTTCATCCTCAGTTTCAACTTCATCTCAAGCTACTGTTACTCCTAATGGAGAGACTAAGAAAAATCATCAAGCAAGTAAGTGGTTTAAAGAGTCTGGCAAATGGTACTATAATGACCTTTCTGGCAATCTTGTAAGAAACCGTTGGGTAGGCCGTTATTATCTAAAATCAGATGCTTCAATGGCTGCAAGTGAATGGATTTATGATGAAGATTATAAGAGCTGGTTTTATGTAGATTCAACTGGTAGTTATGTGGAGAAAGCTTGGCAGGGAGAATATTACCTAAAACGTGGTGGTTACATGGCTAAGAGTGAGTGGGTATTTGATTCTCAGTATGATAGTTGGTATTATCTGAACCAAGACGGCAAGTACGCTCGTAACCAATGGATTAAGGATGGAGATAAGTGGTATTACTTGCTAGCTGATGGGAAATTAGCAAAAAATATGACCATTAACGGTTATAAAGTAAATGAAAAAGGTGAATGGGTTTAATTTTTTAAGTTCTATTTAAGGTTAGCTGTGTATACTATAATCATTAAATAAAGACCTCCTAATATTATTTGAAACAGATAATACTGATTTAGTTTGAATTTGATTTTCATCTAATATCTTTATTTAATAGAACTCCTAAACTTTTTCATAATAATCTCCTGCAAAAGTCGCCTGTATGGGTGGCTTTTGTTTTATCATCCATGATATAATAGAAGCAAACGGAGGACGGAAAATGGTAAAAGTACGATTGTATTTGGTACGTCATGGCAAGACTATGTTTAACACGATTGGTCGCGCGCAAGGTTGGAGCGATACTCCCTTAACAGCTGAAGGTGAGCGAGGGATTCAAGAATTAGGAATCGGTTTGCGAGAATCTGGTCTACAGTTTGAGCGCGCTTATTCGAGTGATTCTGGGCGCACCATTCAGACAATGGGAATTATCCTTGATGAACTTGGCTTGCAGGGGAAAATCCCTTACCGCATGGACAAGCGTATCAGAGAATGGTGTTTCGGTAGTTTTGATGGAGCCTACGATGGCGATCTTTTCATGGGCATTATTCCTCGTATCTTTAATGTGGATCACGTTCACCAGTTGTCTTATGCTGAGCTGGCTGAGGGCTTGGTAGAGGTTGATACAGCTGGTTGGGCTGAGGGCTGGGAAAAACTCAGTGGCCGAATCAAGGAAGGTTTTGAAGCGATTGCCAAAGAAATGGAAGAACAAGGTGGTGGCAACGCTCTTGTCGTGAGCCACGGAATGACCATTGGAACCATTGTTTATCTGATTAATGGTATGCATCCGCATGGTCTAGATAATGGTAGCGTGACGATCCTTGAATATGAGGACGGCCAGTTTAGCGTAGAAGTTGTCGGCGACCGTAGTTACCGAGAACTAGGACGGGAGAAGATGGAGGAAGCCTCTATTTAATCAGTCTAGACTTGTTTGTTATGAACTGAGGATTTGATAAGAATATCAAGATAAGAAAAAACAGCCGAGGGTAATCCTTTCGGCTGTTTTTGATGGGGAAAACTAAAGTGTAATGCTATTGCTTTTAGAAATTTTCATAAACAAGAGCAAGGAAGCTACTGTTAGAACAGTTAGGATAGTTGACAAGGCTGCGGCTACACCGTAATTTCCTCTGAGAACCTCTGTATAAATGGCTACAGTCATTGTTCTTGTTTTGACATTGTAGAGGAGGATAGAAGTAGAGAGTTCTGAAATCATTGTGACCCAAGATAGGATGGCTCCAGAAATAATACCAGATAGCATCATTGGAGTTGTAATCTTGGCAAAGGTATTGAGACGACTACTTCCTAAGCTTTCAGCGGCTTCTTCAATACTTGGGGCTATTTGTTGCAAGCTAGCAACAGATGAGCGAATAGTATAAGGCAATCTTCTGACAGATAGGGACATAATCAAGATGAAAGCAGTTCCTGTAATCATAAGAAATCCACTTCCAAATAGACCGGTATTGAAGGAAGAAATGAAGGCAATCCCTAGAACGGTTCCCGGTACAATATAAGGAACCATACTGAGGCTGTCAATTAAGTTTGTAAACAAATTCCGTTTTCTAACGGCTAGGTAGGAGATAAATGTTGCGAATAGGACAACTAGAACTAAGGCAATCAAAGGGATACGAATGGTATTGAAAATAGCAGAGCCCATACGATTGAAAGCCACCTTGTAACTGTTTAGAGAATAGCCTTTAACAAATACCATACCTGATGTTTTTAGGAAAGAGGTATAAATCAAGTAGATTTGAGGTAAAACAGAGATAAAGATAATTCCGTAGACTGTTGTATAAATGGCAGCCATTTTTCCTTTTGTAGTTTTTTTAGGCTCAATTGGATGGAGCGAATTCATGCTGAAACTGTAGCGGTTTGCAATGTATTTTTGGATAAGGAAAATCGCCAAGGCAATGATAATCGCCATAATTGCTAAAGCAGATGCAAAAGCAGAATTTCCTCCAACCTCGCTAATAAATTGGGTATAAATCAGGACAGGGAAAGTCCGATATCCTTCGCCAATCAACATAGGCGTTCCAAAGTCTGAGAATGCTCTCATAAATACAAGCAGGGCAGCAGCTAGTAAGGTTGGAACGAGGAGAGGTAAAACAACCGTTACGATACGCTTAAATCCGAAGGATCCCATACTTTCAGCGGCTTCAAGTAGAGAATTATCAATACTCTTCATTGTCCCAGCAACGTATAGAAATACTAGTGGGAATAATTGTAGTGTAAAGACAAGTACAATTCCTTTGAATCCATAAATATCGATAGCTGGAAGATGAAGGGTATTTGTCAGGAATTTAGTAATGACCCCATTTCGTCCCAGCAAGAGAATCCAGGAGTAGGCTCCCACGAAAGGAGCTGACATGGAAGCAATGATAATCAATATTTGTAGAAATTTCTTCCCCTTGAAGTCATACATAGAGAAGAGATAAGCTAATAGGGTTCCTACAACTAAGGAAGTGACAGTAGCGGTAATGGAAACCTTGAAACTGTTGACAAGTGTCTCAGAGTAGTAGGCTTTACTAAAGAAAGTGACAAAATTAGCTAGTGAGAATTGTCCTTCATGTATGAGTGCTTGCTTGAGCACGGTAACGATAGGATAAACGAGAAAGACAAGATAGGTAAGAAAGATGAAGAAAGAGGAGGCTGTCCAAATATTTAGTTTTTTACGTTCCATGGTTGACTCCTTTTATCAGGTTTTGGGAACCATCTGCAGAAAAGACGTTTAATTTTTGAGTATTGATTCGTAGACGAATACGATCGCCTTTTTGTAGATCTTCTTCAAAAGTTGATTCTTCGCTAACTTGAATTTTTGAGGCAAATCCTGTTTCGATGAAGTATTCAGTATTCAGTCCAAGATAGACGCTATCGCTAATAATTCCTTCAATATCTCCAAATTCATCTTTAATGAATTCTTCAGGACGAATACTTACATGAATAGCTTGTGCTTCAGCCTGATCAAGAGCTGGCATTCGAAGGGCATAGCCATCTGAAAAGACGATATAAGCGCCGTCGCTCCGTTTTTCAAGATTGGCAGGGATGATATTTGTGCGTCCGATAAAGGTGGCTACAAACTCATTAGCTGGTTTATGATAGAGTTCTTTTGGTCGGCCGATTTGTTGGATCACCCCATCTTTCATAACAGCAATTTGGTCTGAAATAGCCATGGCTTCTTCTTGGTCATGGGTCACATAAACAGTTGTAATTCCCACTTCGTGTTGGATTTCTCGAATAGCTTGACGCATATCCAAGCGAAGTTTGGCATCCAGGTTACTAAGTGGCTCGTCCATGAGGAGAACACTGGGATTAACCGCTAAGGCACGTGCCAAGGCGACACGTTGTTGTTGTCCACCACTGAGTTTATCGGGCTTTCGATCCGCATATTGAGCAATTTGCATGAGTTCAAGATACTTGTTGGTCTGTTGAATCAATTCTTCTTTTGGAACCTTCTTTTGCTTAAGACCAAAAGCAACATTGTCTCGGACAGTCAAATGTGGGAAAATAGCGTAGTTTTGGAAAACCATGCCGATATTGCGTTTGCTGGGTTCCATATTATTGATTTTTGTATCATCGAAGTAAAATTCTCCGCCTTCGATACTGTTGAAACCTGCAATCATACGAAGAAGGGTCGTTTTCCCACATCCTGAAGGCCCAAGAAGGGTAAAGAGACTTCCTTTTGGAATTGTAATGTTCAAATTCTCAATAACAGGGACATCGTGGTAGATTTTTTTGGCGTTAATAATTTTGATCTCACTCATAGTGAACCTCTTTTACTGTTTAGATTGGATATCTGTAAAGACTTCGTTGTATTTCTTAACAATATCTGATTTATTCTTGATGACATAATCATAATCTTCAGTGAGTGTTTTGATTTTGTCAATTGGTTTCATATTTTCACTTGTTTTAGCATTTTTACGAACAGGACGGTTAGTAGTGGTTGTACCAAGTGTATCTTGTACTTCTTGAGAGATAATAAAATCGATAAATTTCTTGGCATTTTCCATGTTTTTGGCTTTTTTAACGATAGCAGCACTAGCAGGTAGGAAGACGGTTCCTTCTTTTGGATAGACTACCTTGATGTTAGCTCCGTCATTTAAGAGTTTAACAGCCGGATCTTCATAAGAGAGACCGACAGCCATTTCTCCGTCAGCGACTGCTTTATAGACACCAGATGAGCTTGAACCGATTTTACCATCAATAAGTGTGAAGAGATCTTTTACATAAGCCCAGGCTTTATCGTCTTTGTAACCACCTTGAGCTTGGAGCATATTTGTTAATTGAGCAAAGGCGCTAGAAGAGTTTGCTGGGTCAGCAGTTGCGATTTTTCCTTTTAGTTCAGGTTTGAGAAGGTCGCTATATCCTTCGATGTTCATGCCTTTCGTTAAATCAGGATTGACGATTAAAACACTACCATCTAGTGTATAAGGAGTAGAGTAGCCGGTTGTGTTTTGATATTCTTTGATAACATTATCATTTTCTTTTGAAGTATAGTTTTCAAAGAGTTCTCCGTGGGTAGCATATTGTGTATAAGAACCACCAAAGATGACATCAGCTACAGGAGCTTCTTTTTCTGACTCTAGTTTTTTGAAAAGTTCTCCAGTACCAGCTTGAATCAGTTCTACTTTGATACCATATTTTTCTTCAAAGGCAGGAATAGTTGCTCCAATTAAGCCCTCTGAGTTTGGTGAATAAACGACTAGCGAACCGTCGTCTCCTTTATCAGATGAACCGCCATCGGCAGATTCATTAGAAGAACAAGCAGTAAGACCAAAAAGAGCTAGTCCGCAAGCAGCATAATACATCCATTTCTTTTTCATGATGGATACCTCCGTTGTGTTATTTAAGTTTATTTTAAAACAGTGTAAGCGTTTTTAAAACCGACAATTCTATTCTATTAGAGTAAAATTCTCTACAAAAAGAAGAATAGCTTATTTTACTATTCTTCCGAGTGATTTCAATTCCTTTGGGGAAATATGGAGATACTTTTTAAATACTTTAGCAAAATATTTATAGTCTGAAAATCCAACTTGGTCAGAGATGTCGCTTAGAGGGGAGTTGGGAGATTCAGCCATCTTATCTATAGCTTGTTTCAGGCGATATTGTAAGATATATTCATTTAGAGTCATGGGGAAGTCTTCTTTGATAACTTTATATAGATAGCTTTCGCTATAGTTTAAAGCTTCAGCAATAGTCGCAATCGTAAAATGCTCTGCATAATGCTTGTGGACAAAGGAAATAATTTGTTGAATGATTTGGTTTTGTGTATCAACCTGTTGGATAGAGGTGAGTAAAGTTTGATATTCTTCTAAAAAAGGAGTTTCTTGATAGGTGCTACCTTGTAATCGCAAAACAATTTTTTGAAGACATTCTGTCAACTCCTTGGTATCAATTGGTTTGGATAAGAAATCAACTGCTCCATATTGCATGGCTTTTTTAGCATTTTGAAAATCGTTATAACCTGATAAGATAACTTTTTCATAGGAGAGAGTACGAGTGGCTTCAAACATCATAAAAGCATCCATAATTGGCATTGTGATGTCTGTTAAGACAATATGAGGTTCTTTTTCTTGGATGAGTTTCATTCCCTCTTGACCGTGACTGGCAGTTCCTACGACTTGGATACCTAGGGCAGAGTAGTCTACGGCAATCTCTAGCCATTTTCGAATGAGGTGTTCGTCTTCTACGATAATGAGCTTAAACATGAGTTAGTCCTTTCGTTATAAATTTGACCCAAGTTTCTCCTTGGCGATTGACTCCTAAATCTAGCTGGACATCAGAAAAGAAATTGCTCAATCGTTTATAGCTGTTAACGATGCCATGCTGGGTATGAGGGCTTTCTAAAGAGTCTAAAATAGCGAGTCGCTCTTGTTTTGTGAGTCCTCCGGCGTTATCCTTGACTAAAAAAGTCAGAGAATCTGCTTCCAAGGTAATTTGGATATCTATATGAAGATCAATACGGTATTGCATCCCATATTTTATAGCATTTTCTACTAGAGGAAGCAAGAAAAGTTTAGGAATAGGTTGATTATCAACAGTTTCTGGACAGACAATATCATAAGAAAAGTGCTCGAAACGAATCTTATGAATCATCAGGTAATCCTCTATAATCTTTAAATCTTGGCAAATGGTTGTTTCTTTTTCTAAATCGGTGATACTGTAGCGAAGAATGCGCGTGAGATTTTGAATCAGGTCTTGTGTGAGAGCGGCATCCATTAAAGAAGTGATTTTAATCGTCTCAAGTGTATTGTAGAGAAAATGAGGATTGAACTGAGCTTCCAGCATTTTTCTTTCAAAAATCCACTTTTCTTTTTCTATGGTCAACATTTTTTGATGAAGTTGATCTAATTCGTACAACATATTGTTGATTTTTTCTGCCATAAACTCAAACTCATCACCTGTTTGTAGAGAAAGCCTTTTTTCTGCTTGTTTGGGAATTTCTTGAAGTTGATAAACCAAACTTTCAATAGGAACAGCATTGTGTGTGGCAATCTTATGAGCAATTCGTCTCGCTTGCCAGAAGTAGAGGAAGAATATACATAAGGTGAGGACGGAAGCTAGGCCGAGTAAGCTAGGAATGGGAAAGAAGGATTGAAAAGTATAGATTGAAAAAATAGCACCGACTTTTTCTTTTTGAATAATAAGCGGTTCATTCGCATACCAGTGGGTGCGAGAGTGTAGGAGTTTTTCATCCAATTTTTCAAGAGTGGAACGAGTGAACTGATTTGTGTTGTTGGAAAACATATTTCCAAAGCCATCGGTAATGATGTATTTAGAATTTATCATTGGGAAACTTGAGATGAAATCATTCTCATTTACGAAAGCAATAGTATAGGCCTTAACTCGTTGGTTTTGAAGTAGTGGTTTGATAAAGAGTGTGTAGTGTTGCTTGTCTGAAGAAAGTGCAATTTTTTCTGTCACTTTTTCTTGAGAAGGATTTTGAATGAGCAGTTTTAGATAGTAGGGTGATAAAATACCTTCTTGATGATTTCGATTGGTACTAAATAGTAATTCACCTGTATCGTTTAGAATAATGAGGTCAGAACTAAGCTTCAATCTAGCTTTTGTCTCGTAAAATAAGCTAAAGACTTCTCTCTCTGTGTGTTTGCCGTCCAAAAATTCAGGAATCATTTTATGGTTCATAGTAGTCAGGAGCTCATTATTTGCTTCTTTCATTTCTTGAACCTGTTTGACAATCTGTCTCGTATCTTTGGAGAGTTGCTGCTTTTGTAAAAAATAGGAAAAACCAAAAAGTAAAATGAGTAGTAAAAGAGAGGTCACAAAGGCTGCGATAGAGCTTCTATGGAGAATTTCTTTTTGGAGCGATTTTTTAAAGGAATGAGACATCTGCTACCTCCTTGGAAGGGTTTTCTGTTATAAGTATAGCAGTTTAAAAATTTTAGAGCAAGGTAAAATAGAAAAGGTTTGGCTAAAATTTTTTAGCTAAACCTTTTGAAAAGTTAAGTATGTATTATAGATGCTTGTTATCTGCAAATAGCTAGAGCATTTCAAGGAAATGAACTAGAAATAACAATTAATATGATGGTTCAGAAATACCTTTTGATAATCAATAAGATCTTCGGGATGAAGTGCGTTGACTCCATCCATTTCATATTTCCGATTTAATAAACGATATTTGTTTTCACCAAATTGATGAAAAGGGAGTAGTTGAACTTGGTCGATATTTAATGAGTTAAATAAAGTAGCGAATTCTTCGGCATCCTCTAAACTATTGTTAAAATCAGGGATAACTGGGATTCTTAAAACAATCATTTTATTTTGAGAAAAAGCATAATGAATGTTTTTAATAATCATTTGATTAAAAACCCCAGTCACTTTTTTATGTTTTATAGAATTATAATGTTTTAGGTCTGTGTAGATAAAATCCACATATTGAATTAAATCAATAAATTTTTCATGATCAACAAAGGCAGTAGTTTCAATGGCAGTGTGTATGTGATGTTCTTTAGCTGATTTTAAGATGGCTTTAGCAAATTCAAACTGAGCAAATATTTCACCTCCTGATAAAGTTAAACCTCCACCGGATTCTTCGTAAAATTCTTTGTCTTTTAATACCTCTGTAATAATTTCTTCTACAGTCTTTTCTTCACCGACTAAGGTGAATTTCTCTCGTTGAGCATCTTTCATTTTTTCAGGTTTCATTCTTTGAGATTCAGGATTAGAACACCATGGACAGCGCAGAGGACATCCTTTTAAAAAAACAGTTGTACGAATACCCGGGCCGTCATGAATTGAAAAGTGTTGAATATTAAAAATAATTCCTTTAGATATTTCCATAAGAGTTCCTCCTCTTCATAAGTCTATCCTATCACAAAAACGAAAGAAAAACAATTACGAACGAAAGTTTAATTTGTTGTTTTTTGCTTTTTATTTTGGTAGAATAAAACGGAGGTGTAAAATGAAAAGATTGGAACAAATTATTAAATTAGTATCAGAATATGAAAAGATCGACGTTAATACATTATCGGAAAAATTAAATGTATCGAAAGTAACGATTAGAAAAGATTTAGATAAATTAGAGTCAAAAGGTTTATTACACAGAGAGCATGGATATGCTGTATTAAATAGTGGAGATGACTTAAATGTACGTTTGTCAATTAACTATGAAATTAAGAGAAAAATTGTTCAGGAAGCAGTAAAATTGGTGTCAGATAATGAAACAATAATGATAGAATCTGGATCGACCTGTGCTTTACTTGCTGAGGAAATTTGCAAGCAAAAAAGAAATGTTACGATTGTAACAAATTCATTTTTTATAGCAAATTTTGTGAGAGCTTATGATTCATGTCGTATTATTGTTCTTGGTGGAGAGTTTCAGAAGGATTCACAGGTTACTGTGGGACCTTTATTAAAAGAAATGATACAGACTTTTCATGTGCATCAAGCTTTTGTTGGGACAGATGGTTACGATAAAGAGATGGGCTTTACAGGAAAAGATTTAATGCGCAGTGAGGTAGTTCAATATATTTCAGCAGCGTCGGATAAAGTCATTGTACTAACTGACTCAAGTAAATTTGATAAAAGGGGTACAGTAAGAAGATTTGCTTTAAGTCAAGTCTATGAAGTAATAACAGACGAAAAACTTTCTAAACAAAATATAGCTACATTAGAAAATGCTGGGATAATGGTTAAGGTAGTTTCGTAAGAGGTTAAATGTATGAATCAAGATAGGAATAAACTGCTCTCTAAAATTGCTTATCTGTATTATATTGAAAACTTAAATCAGTCACAAATAGCAGCAAAATTAGGAATTTATAGAACCTCTATTAGTAGAATGTTAACAGAAGCAAGGAATGCAGGAATTGTTAAAATTGAAATAGAGAATTTTGATACCAATATGTTTAAGTTGGAAAATTATGTAAAAGAAAAATATGGTCTGGAAAGTTTAGAAATTATTCCAAATGAATTTGATGATAATCCAACAATTTTATCTGAAAGAATTTCTCAAGTTGCAGCAGGTGTCCTTAGGAATCTAATTGATGATAATATGAAAATTGGCTTTTCTTGGGGGAAAAGTTTAAGTAATTTAGTAGATTTAATTCACAGTAAAAGTGTCCGAAATGTTCACTTCTATCCTCTAGCAGGTGGTCCTAGTCACATACACGCTAAATACCATGTGAATACACTGATTTATGAAATGTCTAGAAAATTTCATGGAGAGTGTACATTTATGAATGCAACGATTGTGCAAGAAAATAAATTGTTAGCAGATGGTATTTTGCAATCAAGATATTTTGAAAATTTGAAAAATAGTTGGAAAGATTTAGATATAGCTGTAGTCGGAATTGGTGATTTTAGCAATAAAGGAAAGCATCAATGGTTAGACATGCTTACAGAGGATGACTTTAAAGAATTGACCAAAGTTAAAACTGTAGGAGAAATTTGTTGTCGATTTTTTGATTCAAAAGGTAAAGAAGTCTATGAAAACTTACAGGAAAGAACGATAGCAATCTCTTTGGAAGATTTAAAAAATATTCCTCAAAGTTTAGCTGTTGCTTACGGTGATACGAAAGTATCTTCGATTCTTTCTGTCTTGCGTGCTAATTTAGTAAATCATTTGATTACAGACAAAAATACAATTTTAAAAGTTTTGGAAGAAGATGGGGATTTGACTTTTAGAGAGATTCTAGGTGAGTGAAAATGATAGACTGATTCAGTTTATCGTTTTTCTTTTTAGTTGATTGCACATTTGTGCTTATATAAACAAAAATAGTTTATCTGTTGTTTTTGGATTGACAAGTTTATTATGTAGTTGTATTCTATAGTTACAAAAGAAAATTTTAAAATTTCAAATGAAAAAAGCTTTTTACATAGTGAAATGAGGAGGAATTTATGGAAATTATTGTTCCAGATCAAATTATCATGGGTTTAATTTTATATGCTGGTGATGCGAAACAACATATTTATAAAGCGTTAGATTACATAAAAAATGGTACATGTGAACGGTGTGAAGAAGAAATCCAGTTAGCTGATGCAGCCTTATTAGAAGCTCATAATCTACAAACAAAATTCTTGGCACAGGAAGCGTCTGGTACAAAGACAGAAATTACAGCTCTCTTTGTTCATTCACAAGATCATCTCATGACTAGTATGACGGAGATTAATTTAATCAAAGAAATTATTAGTTTGAGAAAAGAACTTCATAAAAAATAATACTAGAGTATTATCATTGTTATTAACATAGAGGAGGAAAACATAATGGTGAAGATTGGTTTGTTTTGTGCAGCAGGTTTTTCTACTGGTATGCTTGTAAATAATATGAAAATTGCAGCGCAATCTAGTGGAGTTGAGGCAGAAATAGAGGCGTTTTCTCAGTCTAAATTAGCGGATTATGCGCCAAATATAGATGTTGCACTATTGGGTCCACAAGTTGCTTATACATTAGATAAATCAAAAGAAATTTGTGATAAGTGTGATGTTCCGATAGCTGTTATTCCGATGATGGACTATGGTATGTTAGATGGGAAAAAAGTATTAGATTTGGCCCTATCTTTGATTAGTGGGTAAGAAAAGGAGATTTATTATGGCAAAGATGGATGTTCAAAAAATCATTGCACCTATGATGAAGTTTGTGAATATGCGTGGTATTATAGCTCTAAAAGATGGTATGTTAGCAATTTTGCCATTGACAGTAGTTGGTAGTTTATTCTTGATTATGGGACAATTGCCATTTGAAGGATTAAATAAGGGCATTGCTAGTGTATTTGGAGCAGATTGGACAGAGCCTTTTATGCAAGTCTATTCAGGAACTTTTGCTATTATGGGTCTAATTTCTTGTTTTTCAATTGCCTATTCTTATGCTAAGAATAGCGGAGTAGAGGCATTGCCAGCTGGGGTTCTTTCTGTATCTGCATTCTTTATTTTGCTAAGATCGTCTTATATCCCTAAACAAGGTGAGGCGATTGGGGACGCTATTAGTAAAGTTTGGTTTGGAGGTCAAGGAATTATCGGTGCTATCATTATAGGTTTGGTAGTAGGAAGTATTTATACCTTCTTTATAAAGAGAAAAATTGTTATTAAGATGCCAGAACAAGTTCCACAAGCTATTGCCAAACAGTTTGAAGCAATGATTCCAGCATTTGTAATTTTCTTATTTTCTATGATTGTATATATTTTAGCGAAGTCACTGACTAATGGCGGAACATTCATAGAAATGATTTATTCTGCTATTCAAGTTCCGTTGCAAGGTTTAACTGGATCTTTGTATGGTGCTATTGGAATTGCATTCTTTATATCATTTTTGTGGTGGTTTGGTGTTCATGGGCAATCGGTAGTAAATGGAGTAGTGACAGCTCTGCTTTTATCTAATCTTGATGCTAATAAAGCTATGTTAGCCTCTGGTAATCTATCATTAGAAAATGGAGCACATATTGTTACTCAACAGTTTTTAGATTCATTTTTAATTCTATCTGGTTCAGGAATTACGTTTGGTCTTGTAGTTGCCATGCTTTTTGCAGCAAAATCTAAACAGTACCAAGCGTTAGGGAAAGTAGCAGCTTTTCCAGCAATATTTAACGTAAATGAGCCAGTTGTATTTGGATTTCCGATTGTCATGAATCCAGTTATGTTTGTACCTTTCATTCTTGTTCCTGTACTTGCAGCTGTTATAGTATATGGAGCTATTGCAACAGGTTTCATGCAGCCATTTTCAGGAGTTACCTTACCTTGGAGCACCCCAGCTATTATATCAGGATTTATGGTTGGTGGATGGCAAGGTGTTGTGACTCAGTTATTAGTATTGGCGATGTCTACAGTGGTTTATTTTCCATTCTTTAAGATACAAGATCGTTTAGCTTACCAAAATGAAATCAAACAATCTTAGAGGCATTTGTGTGTTACTGTTAAACTCACACATTTGTGCTAAAAATTAGGGAGTTAGAGTTTTTCTAGTTAAAAGCTTGAAATTCTCTAAAAAATTAGGTATTATATTTTCGAAAGAAACAAAAATATTTTCGAAAGAAAGGTGCTTACGATGGTAAATAAAGAAGTAGCAAGAACAACAATCAAGACAGAATATTTTGGCAGCCTTACTGAAAGGATGAACAAATATCGAGAAGATGTTTTAAATAAAAAACCTTATATTGATGCTGAAAGAGCAGTTCTAGCAACACGCGCTTATGATCGATATAAGGAACAACCTAATGTCCTAAAACGCGCCTATATGCTCAAAGAAATTTTGGAAAATATGACTATCTATATCGAAGAAGAATCTATGATTGCGGGAAATCAGGCTTCTTCCAATAAAGATGCTCCTATTTTTCCAGAATATACGCTAGAATTTGTTCTCAATGAGTTGGATCTTTTTGAAAAGCGTGATGGAGATGTTTTCTATATTACTGAAGAAACAAAAGAACAACTTAGAAGTATTGCTCCGTTTTGGGAAAATAATAATTTACGTGCGAGAGCTGGTGCCTTGTTACCTGAAGAAGTGTCTGTTTATATGGAAACAGGATTCTTCGGTATGGAAGGTAAGATGAACTCTGGAGATGCTCACTTAGCAGTTAACTATCAGAAACTGTTGCAATTTGGTTTAAGAGGTTTTGAAGAGCGGGCTCGTAAAGCGAAAGCAGCACTAGATTTAACAGATCCAGCAAGTATTGATAAATATCATTTTTACGACTCTATATTTATCGTAATCGATGCTATTAAAGTATATGCAAATCGCTTTGTTGATCTTGCTAAAAGTTTAGCCGAAAATGCAAATCCTAAACGTAAGAAAGAATTACTTGAGATTGCAGATATTTGTTCTCGAGTCCCATATGAACCGGCAACTACTTTTGCAGAAGCTATTCAATCAGTTTGGTTTATTCAATGTATTTTACAAATTGAATCTAATGGCCACTCTCTTTCATATGGCCGTTTTGATCAATATATGTATCCATATATGAAGGCTGATTTAGAAAGTGGTAAAGAAACAGAAGATAGCATTGTTGAACGTCTGACAAATCTTTGGATTAAAACCATTACAATTAATAAGGTCCGCAGTCAAGCACATACATTTTCTTCAGCAGGAAGTCCTTTATATCAAAATGTTACAATTGGTGGACAGACTCGAGATAAGAAGGATGCTGTTAACCCATTATCTTATTTGGTATTAAAATCAGTTGCACAAACCCATCTACCGCAACCTAATCTAACTGTACGTTACCATGCAGGTTTAGATGCTCGTTTCATGAATGAGTGTATTGAAGTGATGAAACTTGGTTTTGGTATGCCTGCATTTAATAATGATGAGATTATCATTCCTTCTTTTATTGCAAAAGGAGTATTGGAAGATGATGCTTATGATTACAGTGCCATTGGATGTGTTGAAACGGCAGTTCCAGGGAAATGGGGCTATCGTTGCACAGGTATGAGTTATATGAACTTCCCTAAGGTTCTACTTATCACGATGAATGATGGAATTGATCCGGCTTCGGGTAAACGGTTTGCACCAAGCTTTGGTCATTTTAAGGATATGAAGAACTTTTCTGAATTAGAAAATGCTTGGGATAAAACACTAAGATATTTGACACGAATGAGTGTTATTGTTGAAAATTCTATTGATTTATCATTGGAACGAGAAGTTCCTGATATTCTATGTTCAGCATTGACTGATGATTGTATTGGTCGTGGAAAACACCTTAAAGAAGGTGGAGCAGTATATGATTATATATCAGGTTTGCAAGTTGGAATTGCAAATTTGTCGGATTCATTAGCTGCAATTAAAAAATTGGTATTTGAGGAAGAACGTATAAGCCCAAGTCAGCTTTGGTATGCACTGGAAACAGATTATGCCGGAGAAGAAGGTAAGGTCATTCAAGAAATGTTGATTCATGATGCACCTAAGTACGGTAATGATGATGATTATGCTGACAAATTGGTTACTGCTGCTTATGACATTTATGTTGATGAAATTGCTAAATATCCTAATACACGTTATGGAAGAGGTCCTATTGGAGGAATTCGTTATTCAGGGACATCTTCTATCTCAGCCAACGTAGGACAGGGACGTGGAACATTAGCAACGCCAGATGGACGCAACGCGGGTACACCGTTAGCAGAGGGTTGTTCACCATCACATAATATGGATCAACACGGCCCTACATCTGTTTTAAAATCTGTTTCAAAATTACCAACAGATGAAATCGTAGGTGGGGTTCTCTTAAATCAGAAAGTAAATCCTCAAACGTTAGCCAAAGAAGAAGATAAATTAAAACTAATTGCTTTGTTACGAACCTTCTTTAATCGTTTACATGGGTACCATATTCAATACAATGTTGTTTCCAGAGAGACGTTGATTGACGCTCAGAAACATCCTGAAAAACACAGAGATTTAATTGTTCGTGTTGCAGGATACTCTGCATTCTTCAATGTTCTTTCTAAGGCAACCCAAGATGATATTATAGGACGTACTGAGCATACATTGTAAAATAAAGAGGTTCTTTTTATGGAATTTATGCTTGACACATTAAATTTAGATGAGATTAAAAAATGGTCTGAAATTTTACCGCTAGCTGGGGTAACTTCAAATCCCACTATTGCAAAAAGAGAGGGTTCTATTAATTTTTTTGAACGAATCAAAGATGTAAGAGAATTGATTGGCTCTGCACCCTCTATTCATGTTCAGGTGATTTCTCAAGATTTTGAAGGCATCTTAAAGGATGCTCATGAAATTCGTAGACAAGCAGGAGATGATATATTTATCAAAGTACCTGTTACTCCGGCTGGATTACATGCAATAAAGGTGCTAAAAAAAGAGGGCTACCATATCACTGCAACAGCTATTTATACAGTTATTCAGGGATTATTAGCTATCGAAGCAGGAGCGGATTACCTAGCTCCATATTATAATAGAATGGAAAATCTGAACATTGATTCAAATTCTGTCATTCGTCAATTAGCTCTTGCTATTGATAGACAGAACTCTCCTAGTAAGATTTTAGCTGCATCCTTTAAAAATGTAGCACAAGTAAATAATGCTTTAGCTGCAGGTGCGCATGCTGTTACAGCAGGAGCAGATGTTTTTGAATCAGCTTTCGCCATGCCATCTATCCAAAAGGCGGTTGATGATTTTTCTGACGACTGGTTTGTTACTCAACATAGTCGTTCCATTTAGGTAGAAAGGAAACAAACATGAGAATTTTTGCTAGTCCTTCGAGATATATTCAAGGGGAAAATGCCTTGTTCGAAAATGCCAAATCAATATTGGATTTGGGGAATCGTCCTATTCTATTATGCGATCAGTTGGTTTATGATATTGTTGGAAAACGATTTGAAGATTACCTACATAGGTATGGTTTCCATATTGTTCTAGCCAAGTTTAATGGTGAAGCTTCTGACAATGAAATCAATCGAGTTGTTGCCTTGGCTGAGAAAGAAAATTGTGATAGTATTATCGGTCTTGGTGGGGGAAAGACGATTGATAGCGCAAAAGCTATTGCAGATTTGATTGAAAAGCCTGTTATTATTGCTCCAACAATTGCATCGACCGACGCACCTGTATCTGCTTTATCTGTTATTTATACAGATGAAGGTGCATTTGATCATTATCTATTTTATTCTAAAAATCCAGATTTAGTTTTGGTTGATACAAAAGTTATTTCACAAGCCCCTAAGCGTTTATTAGCGTCTGGTATTGCAGATGGTTTAGCAACTTGGGTTGAGGCGCGTGCGGTTATGCAGGCAAATGGAAAAACTATGTTAGGACAACAGCAAACGTTGGCTGGAGTTGCAATTGCGAAGAAATGTGAAGAAACGCTGTTTGCAGATGGTTTACAGGCTATGGCAGCTTGTGAAGCTAAAGTGGTGACACCAGCATTAGAAAATATTGTTGAAGCTAATACTTTATTGAGTGGCCTAGGTTTTGAAAGTGGAGGATTAGCTGCGGCGCATGCAATTCATAATGGTTTTACTGCATTGACAGGTGACATTCATCATTTAACACATGGTGAAAAAGTAGCTTATGGAACTTTGGTACAACTTTTATTGGAAAATAGACCTAAAGAAGAACTTGATAAGTATATTGAGTTTTACAAAAAAATTGGTATGCCAACAACTCTAAAAGAAATGCATTTAGATCAAGTTGGATATGATGATTTAATAAAAGTTGGTAAACAAGCAACTATGGAGGGTGAGACAATCCATCAGATGCCGTTTAAGATTTCGCCTTCAGATGTTGCTCAAGCTATCATCGCTGTAGACGCCTATGTAAATTCAAAATAAACAATAAGGACTACTGTTTTCCAAATGGTAGTCTTTTATTGATCCTCGTATTGAATCCGATGCTCTTCATAAATTAAAAAGCGACACAGGTTGTCGGCTATTTATTGTAAATACATTAATTAGCATTCCAGTTTTATCTTCGGTCTAAAATCAGTATTTTATGTTATAAGAGATAAGCTTCTTGTTTTGCTCTTTGATTTCCCGCATGACAATAAGATAAAAAAGTGAGTGATAGAGCAATCCATAGTCATCAAAATTAATGAGATACAGTATACAGTTTTTTCTTTTAACACATTTCAAATTCCCTCAAAAATGGTATAATAGTAACATCACAAAATTGGAGAGAGACCATGAGTTTTTACAATCATAAAGAAATTGAGCCTAAGTGGCAGGGCTACTGGGCAGAACATCATACATTTAAGACAGGAACAGATGCATCAAAACCGAAGTTTTATGCTCTTGATATGTTCCCTTATCCATCTGGAGCGGGTCTGCACGTAGGACACCCAGAAGGTTATACTGCAACCGATATCCTCAGTCGTTACAAACGTGCGCAAGGCTACAATGTCCTTCACCCAATGGGTTGGGATGCTTTTGGTTTGCCTGCAGAGCAATACGCTATGGATACTGGTAATGACCCAGCAGAATTTACGGCTGAAAACATTGCTAACTTCAAACGCCAAATCAATGCGCTTGGATTCTCTTACGACTGGGATCGTGAAGTCAACACAACAGATCCAGACTACTACAAGTGGACGCAATGGATTTTCACCAAGCTTTATGAAAAAGGCTTGGCCTATGAAGCGGAAGTGCCAGTAAACTGGGTTGAGGAATTGGGAACAGCCATTGCCAACGAAGAGGTCCTTCCTGATGGAACTTCTGAGCGTGGAGGCTATCCAGTTGTCCGCAAACCAATGCGTCAATGGATGCTCAAAATCACGGCTTACGCAGAGCGCTTGCTCAGTGACTTGGATGACCTGGACTGGCCAGAGTCTATCAAAGACATGCAACGCAACTGGATTGGGAAATCAACTGGTGCTAATGTAACTTTTAAAGTAAAAGGAACAGACAAGGAATTTACAGTCTTTACAACTCGTCCTGATACCCTTTTCGGTGCGACTTTCACCGTTTTGGCTCCTGAACATGATTTGGTTGACGCTATCACAAGTCCAGAGCAAGCAGAAGCAGTAGCAGACTACAAACATCAAGCCAGCCTCAAGTCAGACTTGGCTCGTACAGACCTTGCTAAAGAAAAAACAGGGGTTTGGACTGGTGCTTATGCCATCAACCCTGTCAATGGCAAAGAAATTCCAATCTGGATTGCGGACTACGTCCTTGCTAGCTATGGTACAGGTGCAGTAATGGCTGTGCCAGCCCACGACCAACGTGACTGGGAATTTGCCAAACAATTTGACCTTCCAATCGTCGAAGTACTTGAAGGTGGAAACGTTGAAGAAGCTGCTTACACAGAAGATGGTCTTCACGTTAATTCAGACTTCCTAGATGGACTCAACAAAGAAGACGCAATTGCTAAGATTGTGGCTTGGTTGGAAGAAAACGACTGTGGTCAGGAGAAGGTTACCTACCGTCTCCGCGATTGGCTCTTTAGCCGCCAACGTTACTGGGGAGAGCCAATTCCTATCATTCATTGGGAAGATGGAACTTCAACAGCTGTTCCTGAAAATGAATTGCCACTCGTCTTGCCAGTAACCAAGGACATCCGTCCTTCAGGGACTGGTGAAAGTCCACTAGCTAACTTGACAGACTGGCTTGAAGTGACTCGTGAAGATGGTGTCAAAGGTCGTCGTGAAACCAACACCATGCCACAATGGGCAGGTTCAAGCTGGTACTACCTCCGCTATATCGATCCACACAACACTGAGAAATTGGCCGATGAGGATCTTCTCAAACAATGGTTGCCAGTAGATATCTACGTGGGTGGTGCAGAGCATGCTGTTCTTCACTTGCTTTACGCTCGTTTCTGGCACAAATTCCTCTATGACCTCGGTGTTGTTCCGACTAAGGAACCATTCCAAAAACTCTTTAACCAAGGAATGATTTTGGGAACAAGCTACCGTGACCACCGTGGCGCTCTTGTGGCAACCGATAAGGTTGAAAAACGTGACGGTTCTTTCTTCCATGTGGAAACAGGAGAGGAGTTGGAGCAAGCACCAGCTAAGATGTCTAAATCGCTTAAGAACGTTGTCAACCCAGACGATGTAGTGGAACAATACGGTGCCGATACCCTTCGTGTCTATGAAATGTTCATGGGACCACTTGATGCTTCAATCGCTTGGTCAGAAGAAGGTCTGGAAGGAAGCCGTAAATTCCTTGACCGTGTTTACCGTTTGATTACAAGCAAGGAAATTGTTGCGGAAAACAATGGCGCTCTTGACAAGGTTTACAACGAAACAGTCAAAGCTGTCACAGAACAAATCGAATCATTGAAATTCAACACAGCCATTGCCCAACTTATGGTCTTTGTCAATGCGGCTAACAAGGAAGATAAGCTTTATGTAGACTACGCCAAAGGCTTTATCCAGTTGATTGCGCCATTTGCTCCTCACTTGGCAGAAGAGCTCTGGCAAAGAGTTGCAGCAACAGGAGAATCTATCTCTTATGTAGCTTGGCCAACTTGGGATGAAAGCAAATTAGTTGAAGACGAAATTGAAATCGTTGTCCAAATCAAAGGAAAAGTCCGTGCTAAACTCATGGTAGCCAAAGACCTATCACGCGAAGAATTGCAAGAAATTGCTCTGGCTGACGAAAAAGTCAAGGCAGAAATTGACGGTAAGGAAATCGTGAAAGTGATTGCGGTACCGAACAAGCTTGTCAACATTGTTGTGAAATAAGATAGGAATCCTTCAGAGTAGAATCTGGGGGATTTTTTGAATCTTCTTATGAAAGTATGGTATACTATGGGCAACTATAAAGTTTGAAATTAGGGAGAAAGCTATGCCAGTAAATGAATATGGTCAGATGATTGGGGAGTCAATGGAAGGTTATACATCCGGTGCACTGCCTTCTATTGATTTCTTAGAAGGGCGTTATGCTCGGATAGAGGCTCTCTCGGTAGAAAAACATGCGGAGGATTTGCTAGCTGTTTATGGCCCTGATACGCCTCGGGAGATGTGGACTTACTTCTTTCAGGAGCCAGTAGCAGATATGGAGGAGTTGGTTAGCCTTTTAAACCAGATGTTGGCTCGTAAGGATCGTTTTTACTATGCGATTGTAGACAAGGCAACTGGTAAGGCTTTGGGAACTTTTTCTCTCATGCGCATTGACCAGAATAACCGAGTAATAGAAGTGGGAGCTGTCACTTTTTCTCCAGAGCTCAAGGGGACTCGGATTGGAACCGAAGCCCAGTATTTACTGGCTCGCTATGTCTTTGAGGAGCTGAACTATCGTCGTTATGAGTGGAAATGCGATGCCTTAAATCTGCCATCCAGACGAGCAGCGGAACGTTTAGGCTTTATTTATGAAGGAACCTTCCGTCAGGCAGTGGTTTATAAGGGACGGACGAGGGATACGGATTGGTTGTCTATGATTGATAAGGACTGGCCAAAAGTCAAAGCTCGATTGGAATCATGGCTGACTCCTGAAAATTTTGATAAAAATGGACGACAGTACAAGAGCTTGAGAGAATTTTAAGAGGTGGTGACATGATTACTATTAAAAAGCAAGAAATTGTCAAGCTAGAGGATGTTTTGCATCTCTATCAGGCTGTCGGTTGGACAAATTATACAAATCAACCTCAGATGCTGGAGCAGGCCTTGTCTCATTCATTAGCGATTTATGTGGCACTTGATGGTGATGCTGTGGTGGGCTTGATTCGTTTGGTTGGAGATGGATTCTCATCAGTATTGGTTCAGGATTTAATCGTTTTACCAATCTATCAGCGCCAAGGGATTGGTAGTGCCCTAATGAAAGAGGCTTTAGAGGATTACAAAGATGCCTATCAAGTCCAGCTGGTGACAGAAGAGACAGAAAAAAACGTGGGATTTTATCGTTCTATGGGCTTTGAAATCTTATCCACCTATAATTGTATAGGAATGACTTGGATGAATCGAGAAAAATAATAAAACCTGTTTTTCTTAAGCAAAGTTTAAGGATGATCTAGTATTATATAGTTATTAAATAAAGACCTCCTAACTTTATTTAATGAAATCCTAAAACTTTTTTCATCATAATCTCCTAATGAAGCCACCCAATCAGGTGGCTTTTTTGTGGGGTGAGGTGATGGTAATAGAAATTTTTTGAAAAATGGTAGAATTTGAAAAAAGTTAAGCTAGTTTTAAGCTTCGTCTTGTATCATATAGTTATTAAATAAAGACCTCCTAACTTTATTTAATAAAATCCTAAACTTTTCTTTTTCATCATAATCTCCCTTAACTTCACCCAATCAGGTGGAGTTTTTTGGCTCTATTTCAGGCTTTTGAGGAGTTTTCTAAACATCATTTTCCGATATTTTCCGGTATTTTTCGGATTTTGGTTGGGGAATTGGCGGGGACTTTTTAGGAAATATGACTAAGAAATAGGTTTGCTGTTACTTCAGCTACTTCAAACTCAATTTGATTGTAAGTGACTGTTAATTGAAGGACTGGAACTGCTGTAATAATGATTTTGCTTGTCCAGTAGTGGCGTATTAAATGAGGAGTGACATGTAAGATTTTCTATTCGTTTACTAAATCAAAATTTCTATGAAATTGATAGAATCCCTAACTTTCTCTTAAACTTGAAAGTCTTGTTGTAAAGCGGTTAAAGCTTGAGAAGCTGAGAATATAAACCTTTGACAAATTTTGTGAACTATGGGATAATAAAAGGGAATTGAGTACTAGTTCTATATCATAGGCTAGAAAAGACCCCAAGCTCACGACCAAATAAGCTTGAGGTCTTTTTTGACACTATTTGTCCTTGTTTAGCCATTTATCTACTAAGCGAAGAACGACACCGACCACAATTGGTCCGATGATAGTTTTGAGTACTAATTCCATCATGGGCTATCTCACCTCCTTTCGTAGGCGGTGTAGCAGTGCCGTATAATATTATACCACATAAATGTTAAACTCGGGAGTCACCCAATCAGGTGGAGTTTTTTGGCTCTATTTCAGGCTTTTCGGGAGTTTTCTAAACATCATTTTCCGATAACTTTCGCAATCTTGAAAGTCTTGTTGTACAGAGGTTTAAGAGAATATAAACCTTTGACAAATTTTGTGAACTATGGGATAATAAAAGGGAATTAAGTATTGTGTCTATATCATAGGCTAGAAAAGACCCCAAGCTCACGTCCAAATAAGCTTGGGGTCTTTTTGACACTATTTATCCTTGTTTAGCCATTTATCGACTAAGCGAAGAACGACACCGACCACAATTGGTCCGATGATAGTTTTAAGTATTGTATCCATCATGGGCTATCTCACCTCCTTTCGCAGGCGGTGTAGCAGTGCCGTATAATATTATACCACATACGTGCTAAACTCGGGAGTCACCCAATCGGGTGGCTTTTTTGTTTGTGGCTTGGTTTTTTGATATAATAGAGCCATGAGTAGAATTTTAGACAATGAGATAATGGGGGATGAAGAGTTAGTAGAACGCACGCTCCGTCCTCAGTATTTACGTGAATATATCGGGCAGGATAAGGTCAAGGATCAGCTCCAAATCTTTATCGAAGCTGCCAAAATGCGGGATGAAGCGCTGGATCATGTCCTTTTATTTGGACCTCCAGGTTTGGGGAAAACGACCATGGCCTTTGTTATTGCCAACGAACTGGGTGTCAATCTCAAGCAGACGTCTGGGCCTGTCATTGAAAAAGCCGGAGATCTAGTAGCGATTTTGAATGACTTAGAGCCTGGGGATGTTCTCTTTATTGATGAGATTCATCGCTTGCCCATGTCGGTGGAAGAGGTGCTTTATAGTGCCATGGAGGACTTTTACATTGACATCATGATTGGTGCTGGTGAAGGTAGTCGCAGTGTTCATTTGGAGTTGCCACCTTTTACCTTGATTGGTGCGACGACTCGGGCTGGTATGCTCTCAAATCCGCTACGGGCACGTTTTGGAATTACAGGTCATATGGAGTATTATGCCCATGCTGATTTGACGGAAATTGTTGAGCGGACGGCAGATATTTTTGAGATGAAAATCACTCATGAGGCAGCATCCGAGTTGGCCTTGCGTAGTCGTGGAACCCCTCGTATTGCCAATCGTCTCCTCAAGCGCGTGCGTGATTTTGCCCAGATAATGGGGAATGGGGTGATCGATGATCTTATTACCGATAAGGCTTTGACCATGCTGGATGTTGACCATGAAGGTTTGGACTATGTGGACCAAAAAATCCTTCGGACCATGATTGAGATGTACGGTGGTGGCCCTGTTGGTCTAGGAACTCTTTCTGTTAACATAGCAGAAGAGCGTGAGACAGTGGAGGACATGTATGAGCCCTACTTGATTCAAAAAGGTTTTATCATGCGTACGCGGTCTGGACGGGTGGCGACTGCTAAGGCATATGAGCATTTGGGGTATGAGTACAGTGAAAAATAAGCAAGAAATTCTAGAGGCTTTTAGAAAAAATCCAGATATGATGACTATTCTGACTATCATCCGAAACCTGGAGTTGACAGATTCCTGGTTGGCAGCGGGTTCTGTCAGAAATTTCATCTGGAATCTCTTGTCAGACAAATCCCCTTTTGACTGTGAAACAGATGTAGATGTGATTTTCTTTAATCCAGATATTTCTTATGAGGAAACCTTATTACTGGAGAAAAAGCTACGAGAGGATTCTCCTCAGTACCAATGGGAGTTGAAAAATCAGGTCTATATGCATCAGCACAGTCCTCACACTGCTCCCTATACCAGTTCTCGTGATGCTATGAGTAAGTATCCAGAACGATGTACGGCTGTTGGACTACGCTTGAATGAAGAATCCGCTTTGGAACTCTATGCACCTTATAGTTTGGAGGATATTTTGAATTTTCAAGTTCGTCCAACTCCTCATTTTTTAGAGAATCAAGACCGAATGAAGCTCTATCAAACACGATTATCCAAGAAAAATTGGCAGGAGAAATGGAAAAATTTGATTTTTAAAAATACTTAAGGAAACTTTAAGCTAGGAAGTGTATACTAAGTCCATAAGTTAAGAAGACCTTAACTTAAACTCCTAAAACTTTTTCATAATAATCTCCCTATAAAAAATAAAGTCGCCAAATCAGGCGGCTTATTTTTTTGGAAATGGGCTTTGTGCCTGAGAATAATACTCAATGAAAA